>JAPLYA010000144.1 GCA_026395775.1 Candidatus Pacearchaeota archaeon | reverse complement strand
GATAACTTTCATAGCAGACTTATAGGCTAAAACAACCATCTCAATTGTATTATTTATCTCTAGACTTGATTGTGTGCTGGCTATAGTTGTATTTGCAGGAAGATTAGCAATTGAAAAATTAATTGCTGAAGAAGAAACATTCCCCATTGTACTATTTGCATAGAAAACTATGGATTTGCTGCTATTTATTGTAAAATTAACGCTTGTAAAACCAAGATAGGTGTGATTCGTTGCTCCGCAATCAACAGTGTACCACATTTCTTGATAGGAAGGATCAGCTGAAAACTCCACTGCTATAGATTGATTTATGTAATAGGTGGTATTTATTGGCGAGAAAATAGTCAGTGTTGGGTAGATTGTTTCTCCGGGTTTATACAGAACAACATTTCGAAATTGATTTGAAGTTAGATTGATGCTTAAAACTGAGTCGTTAAATCCAGTTTTAGTTACAGTTAAATTAAAGTTTGTGTAGTAAACACTAGCGGTAAGATTTTTTGTATACTCCAGAAGGGTTTTTCTTGGGATCATTCCACTGGAGTTTGTTAATTCAGAGAAAATAAGATTATGGTTTCTATCATAAAGGGAGACATTTGCACCTTCTAATTGGGATGTGGTGTTAAAGACATTTAGATCAAGGTACCACATAGCATTCAGTGTAAAATTTGCAACAGAACTCCACGAAAGATCAAATGGTGTTAAGTCTAAATGGGTAACATTTGTGAAATTCGCAAAACAGTCGTTTGTTTTTGAAATATTAACGCTTGTTATTCCAGATAGCGAGGCATCAAGGAGGCTATCTGAAAATGTGAAATTATTGCTTAGCTGACCCACGACTAACGGATATCCTGTGTTATTTGTCCTTACATCCATCAACGAAAAAGAATTGTTTTTTGTTCTGGTTTCTATAAAAATTCCATCTGCACTCTGGCCATAGGTTGTTATCCTATTTGATGTAAATATATTAGAACTAGTAAAAATATCAACATAAAGTCCATATCCATTATTTCCCGAGGTGGTTATTGTATTATTAAATATTGTGTTATAATCCCCTGCTCCCCGAACCCCTAAACCATAAGAGTACCCGCGCCCCATATCAATTATATTACTCGCAACATATGAAAAATTTGAATAATATAAATAGATACCATAGTTCATTAAACTCCCCCCGATAATATTATTAAAGGTTATGTTATTATGATCAGAAGAAGTAGTTAAAATTATGGCTGTTGAGCCAGTTCCAATAGAACTTATACTATTTTGAGTTACTACATTGTAATTTGAACCCCAAATTCGAATTGCTTCTGAATTGGCCCCGACTTCTATTGTATTATTTTGTATTAAGCCGTTATTTGCCATTACAAGAAAAATAATATTGCCTGCTTGGGAATATTTCATTATGCAGTTTTTTATTGTTGTAAAATTTTGCCCAATTATGCTTATTCCATTGCCTACCTTGACTATTGAAGAATAGTTTATCTCAAAGCCATTGCAATCTAGAGTTACATTATTCGCAGTGATATTAAAGCAATTTTCAGCTGATCCTGTAGAAGAATCCACATTTTGTGTTAAAGAATAAACCGTGTTGGTTATATTCAGCTCCTGGCAGTCTGAAATATTTACGGCAGAAACAAGAGTCAGGGCTAGAAAAAATGAACAGATAATACAGATTAAAAAGATAATTTTCCTTAGCATTTGATAATTATTTGAATATCAAACAGCTATATAAATTTTAGCATATTTGCTGATTCCCTAGCTTATCTATAACTTTGTTCAATTTTACCTTTTTTGTTGGTAAAAATAAAACTATTTTTGTTTACTGTCTAATTGTTTTCTTAGCTTGGGAATTGGTTTGCAAAGCCTTGAATACTCCTTACCTGCCAAATAAGGATTTTTTATTTTACACCCCAAAATTATTAATTTTTATTGAAAATGAATTAAACTCTTTCACTATGCCTTGAAGTGAAGTTTATTGGGTTTTAATTGTACAATCAACCGCCCTCCTTGTTTACTAAGAAGTTATTTTTTACTTCTCAAAATAACTTCTTCTGAGGATTGGCAGATTCTAAGGGTTTAATTTCCTTAGCATCTTCATCCCCAACTTTAGCTTTAACAATGTCGTCTATTTCTCCATATGTTCCATCATAACCTGGTTTAACTTTGAGATTTCCCACTCGATTTTTCATTATCAGTTCAGCGAGAAGCTCTCCAAATTCAACTAACTTGGGTTTTTCTACTTCAATTAAAATATGAAACTCATTTCCCAGTTTTTCAATCATCTTATCATAAATAGCCCAGGTTTTTTTGCTAGCTAGAGGAGAGCCAATTGAAAAACTTATTAGCTCGTGTAAGGGCAAGATTTTGAAAAATGGTTTTTTTCTGGGATATTGGTTAATCTGCTGGTTTGTAAGCTGATTAACTCGGTATTCAACTCCTACTGTTAAGGATTTTCCACAAACAGGACAGATTCCTTTAAACTTGGAAGTTTGTTCAGGAGAACAAGAAAAATCACAATTCCTATGCCCGTCCCAGTGATATTTTCCATAAGCCGGATCTGTTTCAATTGTTCCCAGAATATCATTTTCTCTAATTTGTCTTACCAATTCTTTGTAGCTTAATTCTCCTTCTGGTTTTTTGAATATGGTTGCCTCGCGAGCTATTCTCCAGGGCCAGAAGGAATGCAAGTCTGAGAAACTTAAAATAGTTCGGTTATTTAAAAAAGAAAAATGTTGTAGCATCTCTGGATCTGCCGAGAGTCCAGTTTCTACAGCATGTATTTTATTTTCTTTATCTCCAAAGCATTCTTTCAAACTATCAAAGCCAGTCTTGCTTCCAAATATTCCGAACCAGGGGGTCATACAGTGAGCTGGGATAATCTCAATTTTATTATCTATTTTCTCCATTGCTTCCACAAGTTCAATAGCTGAAAAACCAAAGATAGGCCTTCCATCATAATCTAATCTGCCTTTGCTTCCTAAAAATTTAGTTATTTGTTTTGCCACTTCTCTTGATGGAGCTAGAATAACAAAATGAACTCTCCTGCCCCTTCCTTGTGTATACATCAAGCTTATTTCTGTTTGCCAGACAAATGGGAAACCTGTTTTGCTATAGAGAATCCCATCTCTCTCTTCCAGAGTATCTAGCTCCTTGCTCCACTCTGGATGCTGGAAATCTCCTGTTCCCAGCAGATTTACACCTTTAATTTTAGCATATTTTTCTAGGTTTTCTAGGCTTAGATTTTTTGATGTTGCTCGAGAATACTTTGAGTGAATATGCAAGTCAGCTATTATGCCTTTTGTTAGATCAGTCTCTTTTTCCATGTTTCAATCTTGAGAAAGAAGTATTTATAGTTTATTATACTGTTCTGAACAATTATTTTTAATTACATATAAGCTCATATACCTATTTTGTTATTATTTATAATGCCAGAATATATTGTACCTATAAGTTGTAATGACGATTTAGCTAGGGGCAAGGTTTTAGCATATTCTCAAGGTATTATGCCATTTAATAAGTGTGGAAGTCCAGATGGCTGGGTTTTTTCACAGGAAGTTGTTAGAGGAAAATCTTCTCTAGTTGTAAGAACATCCAGCAAGGAAACAGCAGACCTGGCAACAAGAGAATTTCATCATATCCCCGGAGTAATAGTTGAGAGAACCATGCCGCTAGCAGCTTAATTAATTCTAAAACATCAAGCTTTAAAAATAAACCTGTTCTTGAGAATATACAATGATACGACAACCAATTGTAACAATATGCGGGCATGTTGACCATGGCAAGACAAGCCTACTTGATAGCATAAGAGGAACTAAAGTTGCTGAAAAAGAAGCTGGGAGGATTACACAGAAGATTTCTTTTACCTTATTTCCAGCTGAAAATATTGTGAAGGGTTGTTATTTATTAGATAAGCATAATATTGCAATTAAAATTCCCGGATTTTTGTTCATAGATACTCCCGGGCATGCTGCTTTTACAAATTTGAGAAAAAGAGGGGGCAGTTTAGCTGACCTTGCTATTGTTGTTGTAGACATAAACGAGGGTTTGATGCCCCAAACCTCTGAAGTTCTGCAAATCCTTAAGCAGAACAAAACGCCTTTTATTGTTGCTCTGAATAAAATTGATAATATTTCGGGCTGGAGAAATTTAAATGAAGATATCAAGCAAAATATTGATTCTCAAGCAACTCACACAAAAGATGATTTCCAAGAAAAACTTTACACAATAATAGCAGCTTTAGAGAGCCACGGGTTTAAATCTGATTTGTTTTATCAAGTTGATGATTATACAAAAAAAGTTTGTCTAGTTCCTTTGTCTGCAAAAACAAAAGAAGGCTTGCCTGAATTGCTGATGATATTGTGTGGAATAAGCCAGAAGTTTTTAAGCGAGCAATTATCTCTAGGAGAGAAAGCTAAAGGAGTTATTTTTGAGATAAAAAAAGAAAAAGCATTTTCTTATATTCAAGCTATAATTTATGACGGCAAGCTAAAACAAGGGGATGAGATTGCAATTGCTTCTTTTCACAAACCAATTATTTCAAAGATTCGGGTTTTGGAAAAAGTTTGTCCTTTATGTGATAAATTTGAAAATGTAAAAGAAGCTTCTGCTGCAATTGGCTTGAGAATGCAACTTACAAACTCCGATGGCATTTTGCCAGGAATGCCTTTTCAAATATTTCAAGATAATTTACAAGAGATAGAAAAAGAGTTTAAGAAAGACTTGTCAACAATCGAGACAGAAGAACAAGGGATTATAGTAAAAGCAGATTCTCTTGGAAGTTTAGAAGCTTTGTTGATATTGCTAAGACAGGCTAATATTTCTGTTTTAAAAGCAGGAATAGGTAGTATAACAAAGCAGGATATAACCTCTGCTAAAACAAATCTTGAGAGCCAGCAGGAAAATGCAGTTATAGCTGGTTTTAATGTAACCCTTGAGCAAGAACTTGGCAAAGAAGATCTAGGCAAGGTTAAGCTAATTACAGATGATGTTGTCTACAAGCTAATTGAAAATATACAGTTATGGCAAAAAGAAAAAAGAGCTGAGATTGAAAAAGAAAAGATGTTGGGATTAGCTAGCATTTGCAAGCTTGAGATTTTGACTCAATATGTTTTTAGAAATTCAAATCCAGCTATTTTTGGAGTTAAAGTAGTTGGAGGCAAGTTAAAATCAGGCTTACGATTAATTGATAACAATGGAGAAGAAATAGCAAGAGTAAAAGCAATTCAGTCTGAAAATATGCCTGTTGAACATGCCGAACAGGGAATGGAAGTTGCTATAAGCTTGCCTGGAACAACTTTTGACAGGCAATTGAAAAATTCTAAGTTTCTATATGCAAATATAAGCGAGAGACAATTTAGGGATTTTAAGAAAAATAAAGAATTGTTATCTTCTGAAGAAATATCAATTTTGCAGGAGATTGCTGTTATAAAGAAGTTTTTTTAAGGTGTTAAGAATTATTAACTAACTTCGTTTTGTAGACAAGGCGCGGGTTTTCCTTAAATTTGTAAATAATTATCAAAGCTAATCAAACAATTAACACAATTGTCAAAAACAGCAGTTTAATTATTAACTCTGAAAATCGCATAAGTAAGGTTTAAAAATGCTATTTACAGCTTATATTTATGGTGTTTAAAATTAACCTTGGACATAAAGGAAAAACTTGGAAACTTGAGCTAGATAGCGAAAGCTTAATTGGTAAGAAAATAGGAGAAAAGCTTCAGGGCCAAGAATTAAAACCAGAATTAGCTGGATTTGAATTGGAGATAACAGGAACAAGTGATAAAGCAGGATTTCCAGGCAAGAAAGGTTTGGAGGGAGCAAATTTAAAAAAAGTTCTATTAATAAAAGGGTTTGGATTAAAATCAAGACCAAGAAGAGAAGGAAAAAGAAAGAAAAGAAAAATGCCTCTTGGTTTCAGATTGAGAAAAACACTAAGAGGAAATACTATAAGTAAAGATACTAATCAGATAAACATAAAAGTCCTTAAGATTACCAAACCATTAGAAGAGATATTCCCAGAACAAAATAAACCTAAAGAGCAAGCTCCAAAAGCTGCAACAACTGAAGGAGCAGTTGAGAATAAACAATAGGTTTAAGAGGTAAAAAGAAAACTATTTTAATATACTTAACTAGCAAGCAAGTGTTTAATTACTCCATTGCTCGCTTAATTAACAAGTAAACAAGATAAGATTAGTCATTAACAATTTAATATTAAACAAAACAAAATGGAAAAGAAAGAAGAACCAAAACCAACAGAAGAGAAAAAGAAAAAAGAAAAAAGAGGCAAGAAGAAACATGTTAACAAACCTGCTAGCCAGAGATGGAAAAAATACAGGGTTTCTGGTGAAAAAGTTGAAAGAGATAAGTTCTGTCCAAGATGTGGGCCTGGAATATTCTTAATGAAAGCCAACAACAGGCTTTATTGTGGCAAGTGCCATTATACTTCTTTCGACAAAGAAGAAATTGCAAG
>JAPLYA010000125.1 GCA_026395775.1 Candidatus Pacearchaeota archaeon | reverse complement strand
TTCCCGAAAGAGTTATATCTCATTCCTTGCTTTAGAATTTTATTGCTTTTACAAAAAGGACATTTCATATTATCACCTCCTCGTATAGAAAGAGGAGATAATTGTATATAAATCTATCTGACGATAACTATACAGTATCTTGTTGGTAAAAGATAAAAACTCTTGTTCGCCTCAAAGAAAATTGGGTTCATTGGCTTAATTAACCAAACCAACACAATTAAAACTTATACAAAAGCTCAAGCTTATTTATTACTAATAAAGATCTAGAACAAAACTTATTTCAGAAGAGATTTTCTAACCTGACGTTGTGGCTCATGCTTCATCTTAACTTCATGCTTTATTTCAGTTGCCTGAAGTTTAGCTTCTTTCATACCAGCTTCAACAACAGCTTTTTCTTTTTCAACTTCAACTTTCTTCTCTTCTGGAGTTTCCTTCTCAACAGCTTCTTCTGGTTTCTTAGTTTCCTTAACCTTAGAAACCTTTTCCCTTGCTCTTTCTTCTCTTAGTTTTTTAAACTTAAGATTTGCAGGCAAATCAACTAGTTCAACTCGAACTATTCCAGATTCAAACTTCTTAGCTCTGATTTTAAGCTTTACAACAGGTTTTTGAATTCCTCTGAACCATATTTCCTCATTTAAATATCTATCAATAAAAATTTTCCTCAAATCTCTATCATAAACCTTCATATGTCTTGCTACAAATTTCTTTAATTCTTTGATTGCTTTTGGTGTTCTTCTGTATCTGGGAGTATAGAGAATTCTATTTCTCAAATTAACAACATATTCTCTTTCAAGCACGACTTTATCTTCTTTTTCAGCCATGTTGTTTTACCAATTGTTATAATGTATTATTTTATTTAAATCTCTCAGCTTTTTTATTTCTAATTTTTCATCTAAATTAGGATAACCAACAGGGATAATCGCAATAGGTACGATATTCTTCGGCACTTTCAAAATTTCTCTAAATTTTTCAACTATTTCTTCATGCTCTGTACTGAATGCAGTTATATAAACCCCCCCAAACCAAGATTATTGATAGCTAGCAAAAGACTATTAGCTGCAAAAACTCCATCTTCTAGCCATCTACTAGGAGATTTTTTAGTGTCTACACAAACAACAATTAATACGGGAGCTTCAACTATACACTCATTTGTATAACCCAGCCTTATCAAAAATTCTGGCATAAATCTTTTTTTTAATTCAAATATCTTATTTTTTATTTCTTGTTCTTTAACAATAACAATTTCCCAGGGTTGGCAGTTCAATGATGAAGGGCAGTACCTTACTACATCAACAATCTCCTCTAAAATTTTATTATCTATGTCTTTTTTTAAATATTTTCTTCTGCTCCTTCTACTTTTTATACATTCTATTGTTTCCATTTTAACCCAAATGCCTCTTATGTATCCTTCTTGGTTTAATTTTTAACTTAGTTCTTGTCCAGCTTCTTCTAACTCTTGTCATAGATGAAGGATGAACTCTTTTGCCTTGCCCGTATTTCTTCAATACAGCCCACACAGGAGCCCACTTTGTTCTTTTAGCTTTCTTGCTTAGTTTTATTTTTTTCTGATAATGTTTTGTCATCTTACTAAAGAGAGTACCATCCCCACTGGTCGATCAGTTTTTTTTGCTATTTGTTCTTTATGTTTCTGCAGTATAACTTCAAGTAATTCTGAAGGTCCTAGGATTTTTCTTGCAGTCTGTCCATCTCTGTCCCTTCTGTAAACAGTAAAAACTCCATCCCCTTCTTGAATATAATATTCATTTTGACCAATCTCTAAGTAAGCTAAATCTGCCTTCTGAAAATCTGCAATTGAAATTCTTTGTCTACTCAATCGAGGTCTAACTCTTGTGCTCATTTTCCCTCTCCGATCTTATTTAAAAATTCCAAGCCTTTTTTAGTTAATTGTCTTCCTTTTTTCTTTGTATCTGACTGAACTAAAAATCCAGCTTTCTCAGACATTTGTAGGATTGTTCTTATAATTTTTCCAGAACCTTTTTTAAATCTTTCAGGTTTTGCTCCTCTTGATTTTCTTCCACCATATCTAGTTTTTAATCTGTTAACTCCAACAACGCCTTTGATGAATATCTGTCTTAAAATACTTGCAGCTCTCTTGTGCCACCAGTATTCTCCTTCAGGAGGTCTCTGTTTAGATACAGATGTTTTTACATAGTGTGCCCACTCAGGCATCTTAAACTCATCAAGCTTAGCCAGGGCTTCAGCTAGCTTTTGATTATATTCATCAGGTTTTGTATTATATACACTCATCTTATATCATTGAGCTTGCCTTTCGGCAATAGACCAGTCAAAGACTGTTAACTCAAAATTCTCTAGCTTAAGGGGTTTATAAAGCTATTTATTTAATTGGTAAAAAGAAAACTCTTTAGTAGCAGGGAAAATTGTGTTTGGTGATTAAAATAATTTCTTGAACTCAATTACCAAGTATCCAAAAGCGAAGCTTATTTGTTACTTCTAAACTTATCTTCTCGCCTTACGCCACTTCTTCAGAAAAATAGTAAATCCTAATGATTTGTAAGTATACTTCTTGCCAAGCTTCTCAAGAATCTTTTCAGCTACTTCCTTAATCTTTTCTTTATCATGCCCTGCTGACTTTAGCAAGCAAACTCGAACATCTTCCCTAGTTTTAAATGCATTTTCCAATAGAACAAAAGTTCCTTCTGTAAGTCCATTCTTCCCTATTTGTATGCTGCAAGATTTAGTATTCATTTTTCAAGCTCCCCGCTCTTAACTATAACTGATTTATGATTCTTAACCCCGAATGTTCCAAGAGACATGCCTTTAGTTTTGTAAATATCTTTTCCTTTAAAAACATGAACCTCAATATCTTTTTTTATCTTGGATTTTTTCCATGCCTGGCTGTATTTAACACAGAAAATAGCAGCTTCTTTCACATCCTCCTTACTTATTTTCTCTCTAGATTTCAATTTTATATTTACAAATGGAGAGCCAGGAGTAGCTGTATGCAGAATTAATTCATCTTTTCCAGCTTGCCCAACTAATTTTTCATTATTCTCCGCATTCTTGCCAGCAAGCATAATCTTTCCCGATGTGGTTTCTAGTTTTCTAAAATTTTCATTTGTCATAATTATCTCCAGTTTTGTAGTGATTTAAATTTATGGATTTGTTAGTAAAAGCAAAACTCCTTCAGTAAACAAGGTAGTCAAAGCCGATTGGTTGTTTAATTTTCAAACTAACACAATTAAAAAGTATGTTGAAACGAAGTTATTACTTGCTTCTTATTACTTCTCAAAAATTTATCAACAAGCTTCAAACACTTTTTCTGGCTTTGCCAAGTCAAAAGCTTATAAGCTTGCTTAAAATTCAACCATTTGTAGCTAGAATGTTCTCTTCTATCAATCTTAACCCTTCGGCTAGAAGATTGAACAGCAAATAAATGCCAAGTCTGTCCCAAAATTCCGGGTCTATCATTATATTCCTGGGCATACTTGAACTTACCCTTAATCTTGAAATCTATAATTTTTCTTGCTTTCAGTCCAGTTTCTTCTTTCAGTTCTCTTTTCACAGCTTCTTTATCTTGTTCACCTTTTTTCAATCCAGCCTTAGGAAACTCCCATCCATTCCAGTGAAGAACTCTCCCTAATAAAAGATATTTCTTACCATAGAAAACAACAATAAAAACCCCTTTTCTATATTTTTTCATTTTCCCCATTGTGCCAATGTTGAAGCCAATTCTAAATGAGTCTTTGAATATTCTTTTAATGTGCAATTTTCCATTATAGCATCAATGGCTTGTCTTGCAGCCATTGCTCCTCTTCTGGTTCCAAGAATATTTCCATGTATTCCCCCCCCACATTGTAAGACAATATCCTTACCTAGGTTTTTGATTAGATATGGAAAGTGCAAGGGATGTAATCCTCCAGATGAAACAGACAGAACAGGTTTAATATGCCCCCAATCTTGTTCCAGTCTTATCTTTGTTTCTTTGACTTTTTTCTTCTCAACTTCTTCATTTATCTCAGAAACTTCATCCAAGCTTCCTTCCATCTTGCCTACAACTGTTCCTATATGTAAAGTATCCATGCCTATTAGCCTAGATAAATCAGCCAAAACCATCATACTTATCCCATGCTTTTTATTTCTAGTAAAAGCAGCATGCATTGCCCTATGTGCATGAATAGCAAGCTTGAAACTTTCATTTCTCAAGGTTTGCAGAGCTCCAAATCCCTCTGTAACAACATCAACCATAATGAACTTGCCCCCTAAATCTTCAACCAAATCAGCTCTTTTCAGCATTTCTTTTGTTTCAGCTGTAACATTAGCAAGATAAGCTTTTTTCTCGCCAGTTTCTTCCTCTGCTTTATTTGCCATTTCTAAACTTCTTGCAACCCTTTCTTCAAAATCATTAAACTTTTGTCCCGCAAGATTCTCATCGTCTTTCACCACATCGCATCCCCCAACCCAAGCTTCATATGCAACCTCAGCATGATCTCTAGTTTTTAATCCTAGCTTTGGTTTTATTATTGTCCCAATAAAAGGTCTGGATTTAACTTTCATCATTTCTCTTATGCCCGAAATTCCATATCTTGGCCCCGAAAAACTTCTCAATATTGAGTCAGGAATTTTAATATCCTCAAGTCTTAGATTCTTAACAGCTTTCATACCAAAAATATTCCCAGCGATACTACTTAATATGTTAGGAGCATTTCCTTTTTCAAAAAGTTCAGAAGGATATGCTATTTTAACTTTCTCTTTTGAGATAGAAAAAACCTTAGCCCCAAGTCTGTGAACATAATCCTTATTAAAAGAAACATCTGTCCAAGTCCCTATGCTTGATTCTAAAGCAATATTGTTAGCAGCTTCTTTAATACTGCATCTGTTAGGTTCAACTCTGAACAAGCAAACCAAATCCTCTTTTCCAGGCTTATATTTTAAATTAATAAATTCCAACCCCATTTTATATACTCTAGTATAATTAAGCTTATAAATATCTTTTGTTTTTAATTATAATGAAGAAAAAATTTAGAGGTCCAAAGAGATTCTTTCCACTATCAAGGTTAAATCCAAGTGAACTTGAAGAATTGAGAACTTATTTAGAATATATTGCGGTATATACTCCCGGCGATACTAACATTGCTTCAGAACTTTTACCTCAATTACCACACAGAAGGTATATTAGCAGAGAAACTTTCGATTATATAAGGGATATGACTGGTCCTGTTTTAGCTGATGCAGGTAAACGAAGAAATTGGGTTTTAGCTAACCCCCAAAATCCGCATAGCTACAAAACAAACGAATATCTGGCGACAATTCGAGGATTAGTTACTGCAGGAGATTGTTTATCCAAATTTCACGATTATATTGCAGCACCCGCTGGCGCTTCTTAATTTCTAGCAGAATTAAAGACCAACTTCGTTTCAGTTGACAGGTTGTGGGGTTTCATTGGTTGGAACAATTAACATCATTGCTCGCACAATTAAAAGGTATACAAAACGAAGTCAGTTATTACCAATAACAAAAAAATCAATCCAAACTGCCAATCTCATACTGCTGTAATAAATCTCTATCTAAAGGAAGAGCAACTTCTCTCCCACAATAAGCTTTCAAGTCTCCAGGATAAATTTGCACAAGCAAGGTTACATCATAAACTTTCCTGTCATTTATCTCCCAGCAATCTCTTTCACTGTCATGACTCGATACTTCACTTAAGCTGTAACTCTGCTCTCCTCCAATAACTTTTCCAGAAATATTTTTCTGAATTATAATTACCCCAATTATCCCAAGAATTATAGCTATCACAGCCAAGTAGATGAATATTTTCCCGCATTTTGTTTTTTGTTTTGCCATGCTTAATTTAGAAATAAGAAGTTTAAAAACATTTATAAATGTTGGTTTGTAATAAAGATTAGATAAAAGATGGATTTAGCAAAAATATTTTATGTTATCGGTACTTTCTTTGCAATTGGGGCAATCCTATATTTTACATGGGAATATATAATGCAATTTTCTCCGATTGTTAAAAGTATATTGATATTATGCTTAGCTGTATTTCTATTTTTCATGGGCGAGCTAATGAGATGGAGGGATATCTAAGATGGCCTTGTATTATTCAATATTTGGATGGCTCATAATTCCAGCAATTATTGTCTTGATAATTGCCTATGTTAAAAGTAAAAAGTTCTATCCTTTAATGTATGTGCTTTCAATAGTTGCCTATGTAAATTTTGTATTCTATGTAATTGATAGTTTTAACTTTGGAAAAGGAGGGGTAACTCTTATGTTTGCAATTTCTGCCGTGCTTCTTATTATTCTGGGGGTTTTCTTCTCAAAAATAAGAAAATCTCAGTCATATAACTAGGTGTAAAATGCAAACTTGGAAATGGTTTGGATTGATTATTCCGGTGGTTATTTTCTTTTTCTTCGCAATTATCTCTGTTTTTCAAGTGGGATTAAGTATTAATGAAAGTTCTCCTAAAACATTAGATAAAGGTTTATTTCAATATCCCACTGATTCCAATCAGGCTTATGAAGGAATGGGCTGTGGTAATCTTGAGCCTGAGTATATTACAATACATACAATTAATATCAAGAATGACTTTATTTTTACAACTGAAAAACAGATTAAATATGGGATTTGTTTTTATTCTTCTGAGCTTGAGAATCAGCCATTTGATTATTCTCCTCTTTATGACTACAAAATATTTATAGATGGGGGGCCTACTCTTTATACTTTTGATCCGGATGTTAGTATTAAATATGGAGAAGAAAAATTAGTAGAATTGAAACTCTATAAGTGCCAGCATAGTGCTATTGAACAGGCAACAAATATCTTTATATTTGATATAAATAAGATTTCTCCTGAAGATTATATTGGTTGCGATACCCTTTTATCAAATTATAAGAATAAAGCTACTATGATTAGCTTGAAATAATAGAAATATAAAAATCTATTCTAAATAATGTATAATCTAAGCCATAAATCTTTTTAAAGCTCTTCAATCAAGAAGTATAATGTGGTTATATGTTTCAAGGCATGGCAAAACAGATGAGAACGTAAAAAGAATTTTAAGTGGGCAGTCAGATGTAGCAAGATTGGTTGAAGAGGGGGAGGCTCATGCAAATCGCCTGGCAGAAATCCTTGCCAGTGAAGGGATAAATACAATTTTCTCTTCTCCTTTGACAAGAGCAGTAAAAACAGCAGAGCCTTTAGCTAAGAGGCTGGGATTACCTATTTGTATTGAACCAAGATTAATAGAAATGCACTTTGGAGAGATGGATGAAAAGTTAATTATAGAAGCTATGGAGCATATTAGAAGAAGAGAAGAAGATCTTTCATATAAATTTCCAAGCGGGGAGAGTTATCTTGATGTTATAGCTAGAGTTCAACCCGTTCTACAAGAAATAGAAAATTTAGGGGCTAGCAGAGTTTTATGTGTAACTCATCAAGGAACTAGCAGGGCTTTATTAGCTCTAGCAACAGGACAAGATTTGTCTAATCCTAAAAATCTCACAAGAATTATTCATCCAAATGATATAATTTATAGAGTAGATCCTCGTTCTAAAATTTGTTTTTGGCAAAATACAAATACTTCGGAAAAAGGTACTGGCTTAAAATATGGGAATTACTGAATTTTCCTTACCCTAGCTCCTTCAGCAGCATCTGCAACCTCAAATCCTAGAGCTTTTATCCTCTCTCTCAGCTCATCTGACTTTTTCCAATCTTTTGCTTTTCTTGCTTTTTCTCTTTCTTCAACCAGCTTTTTTATCTCTTCTGGAATCTTTTCCTCAACTTTCTTCAGCAAATCTAAACCAAGAACTTCATCCATTTTCTCAATTGTTTTTATCTTACCAGAAGCTTTCCCATCTCTCAACATTTTCCATAAAACTTGGAGAGCTTCAGGCATATTCAAATCATCATCTATTGCTTTTTCAAAATCTTTCAAATATCTTTCATTTATTTTGTTATCATCTTTTAACTCTTGAATTATATTCTTAAGTCTTTGATATGCATTTTGTGCATTTTTCAAATTCTCAAGTGAAAAATCCATCTGAGTTCTATAGTGGCTTCCAAGACACAAGTATCTATAATCTAGCGCTTTGTATCCAAGCTCTTCCAACTCAGAAACAATATACAAGCCCCCCTTAGACTTGGAAACTTTCTCGCCTTTAAATGTTAAAAAAGCTCCATGCAGCCAGTAATTCACAAATTTCTTCCCTGTTGCAGCCTCTGATTGAGCAATCTCGTTTGTATGGTGTATTGGAACATGGTCTTCTCCGCCAGTATGAATATCAAATGTTTCTCCAAGATATTTCATTGACATAGCAGAACATTCAATATGCCAGCCAGGAAATCCTATTCCCCAAGGACTGTTCCATTCTTGTTGTCTCTTGCCAATTTCAGTTGAAAATTTCCATAAAGCAAAATCAGTTATATTCTTTTTGTCTCCCATTGAAATTCTCTTTCCAGCTTGTAAGCCTTCTTTTTTTAATTTTGCAAGCTTTCCATAATCTTTAAATTTTGAAGTATCAAAATAAATTCCATCTGCTGTTTTGTAAGTGTAGCCTTTTGCCTCAAGCTTTTTTATTAGCTCAATCTGCTCTTTGATATGTTCAGTCGCCTTGCTCCAGATGTCCGGCTCGAGAATATTTAATTTTTTAAAATCTTCTTTAAAGATCTCCCAATAATAGTTAGCAATATCAGAAGCTTTCTTTCCTTCTTTGGCAGCTGCTTTTTCCATTTTGTCTTCTCCTTCATCTGCATCTGAAGTTAAATGTCCGACATCTGTGACATTCATCACTTGCTTGACTTTGAAACCATCAAATAATAAGACTCTTTTAAGTATGTCCGAGAATATGTAAGTTCTAAGATTGCCAATATGCTGATACCAATAAACAGTAGGCCCACACGAATAAATTCCAACTTCCTTGCCTATAGCTTTGAATTCCTGTTTTTTTCTTGTTAGTGTGTTATATAGCTTTAACATGTTTATCTCAAAAATCTTATATTTTTAACCTTATCGTCAAACTCAATTAGAGCAGCTTTTCCATC
>JAPLYA010000027.1 GCA_026395775.1 Candidatus Pacearchaeota archaeon | reverse complement strand
TTGTGAACCCAAATCAGCAATTGAAAGGAAAAACACCAGCAGAAATGGCTGGGATAAATCTGAAACTGAAAAGAAACAAGCTGTTAGAATTGGTGAGATATTTGGCTAATAAGGAAACTGATGATTAGTATACAGTATCCTCTAGAAACTATTAAAAAGCCTAGTTACTTATTATAGCAAACGAATGAATTAAATTTTTTTCGTTTGCTAGATAGGAAATAAAAACAAAATTAAATAAATTTCCTATAAAATAAAAGAGTACAAAATGCCAGAAGAACAACTAGATTTTCTGCCAATCTTGGCAGAACTAAACACAAAATTTAGAGATTTGGAAGAAAAGCAAAAGTTATTAAAAGAACGAGTTCTATTGATAGGACAGAACTTAGTTGAAATAAAAGAGGATTCATCAAGCTCAATTTCAGAAATCAAATTTTCATTGGAAGAAATGAAAAAAGAAATAAAGAAAATAAAAGAAACTCTGATAAGAATTGCAGACGAGCTTGATAAAAAAGCAAGAAAGTCAGAACTTGAAATACTACAAAAGCAAGCTAAAATGTTTCAACCTCTAGATTTCATCAGGGAGCAAAAATGATACTTAATGATGTAAAAGCAATGCAGGCCCAAGGCATATCAGATTCTGAGATAATCCAGAAGCTTAATGAACAGGGAGTTTCTCCCCTAGAGATTCAACAAGCTTTGGAACAATCAAATATAAAAACAGTTGTAGAGGGAAATATGCAGCCAAGCCTAATGGCTCAAGAAACCCAAGAATATAATCCAAATCAAGAACAACAAGAATATGCCCAGCAACCAAATCAAGAACAAACTCAGCAATATCCCCAATACCAACAATATTCCTATCCCCAATATCAAGAGTACCAGCCAACTTCAGATACAATCTCAGAAATTTCAGAACAAATAGTGGAAGAAAAGCTAAATCAAGTAAAAAAAGAAATTTTCAAGTTAAGCGATTTTAAAACTCTCTCTTCCAAGAAACTGGAAGATTTAAACTCAAGATTAGAAAGAATCGAATCTATGCTCGATAAGATTCAATCAAGCATTCTAGGGAAAATAGGAGAACACATGCAAAATGTCCAAGATATAAAGCAAGAAATGGGGATGATGCAAGAATCATTTTCTAAAGCTTTGAATCCCTTGATGTCAAGAGCAAATTCGCAAAGGCATCAGGAAAAGCCCCAACCAAAGTTAGAAAGAAAGCAAAAGAACAAAGAATCTTTCGAAGATCTCCTGGGCAGATAATTCTATGTTTGAGAGGTAAATACTAACTTCATTTTGTTTACTTTTTAATTGTCTTCATTTGTTTGGAGATTGTTAAAAAAGCTTTGGACACAACTACCAAGTTTACAAAGATAGTTTCAATTTACCAACAATATCAAGAAATCTTATTTCTTAGTTATAACCCATGCAGCTATGACTGCAATTATCAATAAGATAATTGCTCCTGCTATCCTTGCTTCATTTGTAACAAAATTAGTTACATCACTCCATATTCCAGAAAAAGAAGAAAATACAGTAACAGCGGCAATTAAGAACACAAGAATCAAAGCAATAATAAAGATCCAAACAAATCCTGGCTTGACAACATCAGCTACTTTTGGGGTGTACAATCCAACAATAATCAATATAAAAAATAAAGCTATAACTAAAACAACAAACCAGGGAGTAACATTCTGGACATATTCTCTAACATTAGTCATTGTTGCGAATATAATTGCAATAATAAAAGAAATAACAATATTAACAAACTTATTTTCTCCAAGAAGCTTTGTTTTCAATAGCAAAGCAAGCATTATTGTAAAGACTAGCAAAAACCCAAATAAAGGCATAAAAAAGCTCAAACCCGAAATATCCATAGCCATATTGTCACTTCTCCTTGCCCCACAAAACAACCATCACAATAGCTGCAATGAGAATTATTGCGACAATCACCATCGAGCCATAATAATCCCACCAACCACTCCCAATAAACTGCCAGTTTGAAAATGAACTTAATATAATAAATAAGAATATAATCGCCCCCAATCCGAAGAAAATCCACTTGTAAGCTTTATCCTCTTGAATAAAAGCTCCTGCTAAAATTAAAGCAATAAGCAAATCACTTAATCCATTCCCAAAATTAGTAAATATTGTCTGAAAAAAAGCAGTCACAACACCGAATTGCA
>JAPLYA010000113.1 GCA_026395775.1 Candidatus Pacearchaeota archaeon | reverse complement strand
GTTTATACTTAACACTAGAACTTTCTTTTTATCTTCTTTTAATTTTGCTAGCTGAGCTAGTCTATCTATACCAAAACTTATTCCTGTTGAAGGAATATTATTAATTAAATAACTTCCTCCCCCATTTATTTTTTCTTTCATTTCTTGAGTTTTAACTTCCCAGACATTTCCGTTATAGTAGCTTAAACCTCTAATTGTGGTTGGATTAAACTTGACTTTAACTTTATAATTTTCACATGAATCAATTAATTGCTTGAGCTCGAGATAACCTTCAAACTTCTTGAATGCTGATAATGGCTTGTTGAGAATATTAAATAATTTGATTATTCTTTCCTTATCTATGAATTTAGCAAGATTAAGCTTTATCTGCATTGCTCCCTGCTTATCCAGCTTGTCAATTTCTCTTAAAACAAATTCAACATTTTCTATGCCTAGACTTTTAATTACAGAATTCATTAATTTTCTTGAATTAACTTCAATTTCAGCTTTTATGCCTAGTTCTTTCAGAACATTACAAGTTAAAGCTAAAATTTCAGCTTCATCCTTAACACTTGAACCGATTATATCAATATCTGCCTGAGTAAATTGTCTGAATCTATTGCTGGAAACAGGCTCATCTCTAAATACTTGTCCGATTTGATATCTCTTGTAAGGAAGTTTTTTATTGTTGGCTGTTCTTTTAAGCTGGAAAGTTAACTCATATCTTAAAGCTAAATCCCTCATTCCCTTATCTTTTAATTTGAAAACATCAGAAACAGCTTCATCTTGCTCATTTCCATCTTTCACAAATTCCCCGTACTCCACAATAGGTGTTTCTTCTGCCTGAAACCCATAAAGCTTAAAATTCTTAACTAGAATTTCTCGAATTCTCTCGCGTTTTTCAGCTTCCTCTAATGTATAATCACTAAATCCCTTCACAGTTTCAGTTATCATTTTTCACCTTTTTTGCTATAGGGCGGTAGGAGAGAATCGGACTCTCTTCTCCTGGGCCACAGCCGGGTATACTAGCCATTATACTACAACCGCCATTATAAAGTTTAGTAAAACTAAGTATAAAAAAGTTGTTATAATTAAAAAAACCATTGCTAGAAATAAATGAACCAATTAAACAATTGTCAAAAGATAGTTTCTTATTAATTCTTAAGGATAGAATAGAGCTTCGACTAAAAAAATACTTGCTTGGCCAGATGAACTGACCCCCATAAATTTATTCTAGCTTTCATGATCTTTATAGATTTAGAGCATTTAAAAAACTTTCTGTATTTCTTGATTCAGAGGTAAAATAAAAACTCTTTAGTAGATGAGTGAAGAGTTTTCAAAGCTTGGACTTCAATTCCTAAACCAATCACAATTACCAAATAAACTGAAATAGTTTATCTTTTAATAATAAAATTTTAATTCTTCCCAAACACAGAATTAAAATTCTCGAAAACTCGAGAATCAGGAGACAAAAGAAAAACATGATCTGATTTATGTCTCAGGGCTCGATAAACTCGCTGGAGAAACTCTCGTCTAGCTTTGTCAAGATAAAACTCATTGTAATGCTCTGGACGAACTTTTTTCAATAGTTTCCAAAAAGCACTTGAGATGTCGGGATAAGGATATTTTGTAAGGATAATGCTGTTACAAGTTTCTCCTGGAAAATCCATACCTCTTGTACATCGAGTCGAGTAGAGTATATTCTTCTTCCCATCTTTAAAATCTTTGATTGATTGCTCGGATTCTTTCTGTTCTTCTGCTAATCTCTCTTTTGAAATCAAGTCTAATCCAAACTCCCCCACCTCATACTCAGAAGGGAGATCATTAAATGAAATGACATGGACTAGCAACGGCTTTTCAGCTAGCTTGACACACTCGTTTAAAGCTTCAAGATATCTCTTTCTGAAACCCAAACCAAATCTAGAACTTGAGTAGCTGCAGTTCAATTCCTTTCCTGTTTTCTTCAAGCTTATTTTACCAGGCATCTGGGTTTCAGCTTCTATTGTCTTAAAATCTTGTAAACCAAAAACATCTTTTAACACCTGTTCAGAATGCAATGTTCCTGACATGAGAACAAATGCCTTATTCTTGGCCATCATCTCTTTGAATCTCTTGCTTAAATCAACTGTAACAAACTTAATTATAAAATCTTTTTCTCTCTTCTCAAAGAAAAGAAAAGTTTCATCTGCAAAATCATAGAAAGTTTTTGCAACTTCTTCAGCATGATAAAGATAATTGTCTTCATCACACTCAACATAATCCATAAAATCAGATTCAACAAATTTTTTAATTAAATCAAAAACCTCTGTTTGCTTTAGTGGAATCATTTCTTTTCCTTCCAGGCTTCTATTTCCAGACAGCATAGAAGTCAAAAAAGCAATTTCTTTTAATTCCCTAGAAACATCCTTATTGTTAACAATTAATCCAGATAAAGCAAATCCCAATCTATTCAAATTAATCACCCCAGATTCTGAAAAGCTGTCTAGAAATTCATCACACTCATCAATAATCTCCACATCAGTTAAAGGTTTCCTGTTTAAGAGAGTTTCAATCTTATACTTATCAGAATTAAATATAATCGCATCAGAATCAACATAAGCTTGATACTGATTATAATACTGGCAACCTTCTTCTCTTAAATAGAGAGAATAAGTCTTATTGCTTAACCCCTTGTATAATCTAACTTTGGCATCCTTCAAATTATAATTCATGTCAGCAGGCACAATTGGACTCCAGTAAGGACAGACAGAAGCAATTGTTAATCTTCTAATTTCTTTTAACTCCAGATTTTTGTCCTTAATGTTCTTGTTCTTGCTTAAATAATCTCGAATAACCTCTAAATTTTTTTCTTTTAATTCAACTTTGCAAGGGAGAAAGCTTGCATCACTTGAATTAGCGATTCTATTTGTTTTTGCTAGTTCGGGCTTGTCAAAAATATCTAGTGTTGAATTTTTCTCTATTTTTTCTGCTTGAGAAAAATAAGGGCATGAAAAATTCTGCCTGCCCTTAATCATAGAGATTACTAGCTTCTTTCCATCATCTTTTTCAACCTGTTTTTTATGGGTATAATCTTGCTCGTATTGTTTTTGCAGATTCTTAATAGGAACAACAATACTAGCTCTTCCTAATTCCTTGGCAATATTCAGGGCAATCGCACTTTTTCCACTCCCACATACTCCTTTTAGAAAAATAAGCTTATTTCCAGATTTAATTTCCTTGACAATTTCTTTAATAACATCCTCCTGTGTTTTATTGTTAGAAAAAACAATAGGTTTCAGCTCTTTTCCATTCTCAATCAAACTCCACATCTTTGAGTTTATGTTATTAGGTTTATAATGATTTCGAATGATTTTCTAGGGGTAAAAAGAAACACAATTTAAATATAATTGAGAAGTAAAATAAAATATCTTTAATATGGGGGGTAGTTGTGTTCATTTGTTGAATTAACACCATTGACTGCTTTCAAGTCCAATTTACAAAAAATTCAGCAACCTAACAATAAGAATTGGCAAAATGTTTGAGCATGAGGAAAACATCTTGCTAGAAATCCGAGCCAGAATTTATGAGGGCGAGCTATTCCCAACAATAAAGTATAAATATCTCGAAATCTCAAGCAAATCATGAAATTTTACTCAATTTATCTAGTTATAATCTGCATTCTAGCTTTTATTCTACAATCAATTTTCCCCGGGATTACAGATGCCCTAGTCCTAAATCAGCAGTCTTTTCCTGAAATCTGGAGATTTGTCACAGCAATCTTCCTTCATGGAAGCCTAGAGCATCTAGTGTTGAACATGTTTGCTCTAATTTTATTTGGTCTGATTCTAGAGAAAGTAATAGGGAGCGGGAAGTTCCTGCTGGTTTTCTTTATCTCAGGAATAATAGCAAACATAGTAGCAGTAAACTTCTATGATTCAAGTCTGGGAGCAAGTGGAGCAATCTTTGGGGTCCTAGGAACATTAACTGTTATCAAACCCTTAATGGCTGTTTTTGTCTATGGTATTCCAATGCCTATGTTCATTGCCTCAATAGTCTGGGCAATAATTGATATTCTGGGAGTTTTCTATCCTCAAGGGGTGGGCAATTTTGCTCATTTATCTGGCTTGGCTCTGGGATTAATGTTTGGCTTCTACCTAAGACTTAGGCATTCAAGAAAACAACAACAGAGGTTTCAAGCTTACAGCTCAACAACAAGATTAAACATTCCAGAAAACTATATGCAAAATTGGGAAAACCAGTTTATGAGATAGATTTGAGAGATAAAAATAAAACTATTCTGGTTGACAGGTAGGAGGGCTGGTTGTTCAATTAAAAAACCAATGAAAACAACGGGCAAGTTAACTGAAATAGTTTATAATTTACCAAACCTCTCTCGAAAAGATAGCTTTTTAAACTACAATTCTAAATTATATATATAGAAGACAAGAAAATGAAAAAGATTAAAGCATTCAAGAACACAAAGAAAAATAATCAAAAATACGAGCTAGATGCAAAACTAGCTTCAAAAGGCAGAAAGCCCCTGGGAAAACCACTTCACGGAAAGTTCTTATCTCTGGTAATAAAAGATCAGATTCTGAATAAAAATTGAGATAATTGATAAAAAGAAAACTTTTTCAGTAAATCAAAAAAACTCTGATGAGTATACCCCACACTAAAGTGTGGGGTTTGTGAGTTTTTTGGATGCTCAAGGAACTACCGCATCCTAAAGGATGTGGTTTTAGTCAAGTTCCTTGACATAATTAAGTCAAAGCCGATTGGTTATTTAATTTTTAAACCATACACAATTAAAAAATATACAAAACAGCAGTTAGTATTTACCAATAGAACTTAAAACAAAAATTATCTCCAGCTTCTTTTGCTAGATCTACCACTAGTAAACCTGCTTCTTGAGCCAGACCTAGATTCAGAACTATCACCACTATCTCTTCTCCTTCGGGCATAACCGCTTCCTGAATCGCTTCCCGAATCACTCCTTCTATCCCCACCATAACTTCTACCCCGACTTCTATTGCCAAAGCTTCTTGAACCTCTCCCAAAACTCTTGCCATATCTAGCCCCAGACCTGTGTCTATCAAAAGGCCTGATGTAAAGTATAGGCAATTGCTCTGTGAATTTTTCTTCATTTATCTCTAGAGAAGTATCTTTCAAAACCTCTCTGAAATTTTCATAATCTTTATCAGAAACAATGCTTATTGCCTTACCTTCTTTCCCAGCTCTCGCTGTTCTTCCTACTCTATGTATATATTCTTTGCTTGTTTTAGGTATATCATAGTTATAAACATGAGAAACATTTTTTATATCTAAACCTCTGGCAGCAACATCAGTACAAACAAGAACATAAACCTTGCTTGAATGAAATTCTTCCAAAGTGCTTGTTCTCTTGCTTTGAGAATGCCCCCCATGAGTAGCGCTTGCTTCTATCCCCGCTTTCTCAAGATTATTAGCAACAAAATCAACTGTTCTTCTTGTATTGCAGAAAACCATAACTAGCCCTGGTTCTTCTTTTTTTAGCAAATAAACAAGAGCTGAAAATTTTTCCTTAGAAGAAACATCATAATAAACCTGATGCAACTTGGATTCTTCGACATAAGCTTGAGCTAAAATCTCAATAGGATTAATCATGTATCTAGAGGCAAGATTTGCAATATCGGCTGAAATTGTAGCTGAAAACAATAATGTCTGCCTTGTTTTAGGACAATAGCGAATTATTGATTCGACATCATAGATAAACCCCATATCTAGCATTCTATCAGCTTCATCTAAAACTAAAACTTTAACCTGTGTTAAATTTAGAGTTCTTCTTTTCAAATGATCTAAAATTCTTCCAGGAGTTCCAACAACAACATCTGCATTTCTTAATTTCTCCATTTGAGGCTCAATAGCAACCCCCCCATAAATTGAAACAATACTCATATGTTTATATTTAGAAAATTTTTTCAGTTCATTTGCAACTTGTTCGGCAAGCTCCCTAGTAGGAGTTAATACTAGTGATTGAATTTTGCCAATTTTGGAACAATAACGAACTATCCCGGCTCCAAATACTAAAGTTTTCCCAGAACCAGTTGCCGAGCCCGCAATAACATCTTTTCCTTGCAAAACTAAAGGAATAGCTTTCTCCTGAATCTCACTCGGCTCTTGGAAGCCAAACTCATCAACTACTTTCAAAACAGCTTCATCAATTCCTAATTTTTTAAATTTTTCCATTTTAATATATCAAAAAAACTTTGTTTAATTTTTTAAGTTTTTTGGATGCAAGAAAATTCCTCCAAATAGGGAATTTTCGGCACAGAAAATCCTTCGATTTTCTTGTGATCAAAGAACCTATTCCTTGACATAAGAATAAGTTTTATTTCTTCTTAAATATAACTATAAATCAGTTTCTTGCTTTTTAAAGCTTTGGATTTTTTACTCATTATCCCAAACCGCGTATTCTCCCTCAGCATCTTTTCCTACTATCGCTCCAGTAAAGATTTTTCCAGCTTCGTGATTAGTATAAATTTCATTAATAACCCCCACCAATTCTCCTGCTGCATCCTCATTTGATTTATCAGGATATATTGCATGCAGGGCGTATCTTAAATCCCTAACTTTTTTGGGTTTATCAGTGGACCTTAGATGAGCGAGTTTGCTGGGATATATTGAACCTATCTCGGCAGTTTCAATAAATCTTGATAGTGCGGGATCTTCTCTCCTGGTCCTAAGAGTACTAACTTCAGTTAAAGATAACTCTAGCCCATTCGCAGTTTCAACTACTCTTCTAATATCTGGAATTTCTCCTTCAATAGCTTCTTTAGAAGCATTGCAATTAAAAAATGCGTATGCTTCACCTGTTTTATTTGTCATAAATTATACAAGTAAAGCTAGTATTTAAACCTTTCTATTTGTGACTACTTGATAGTTACACTATAATCAAGTTAGAGAATTGTTAATAAAAAAATATTCAGTTGCGGGTTAGTGGATATCCAAAGCTTTGAATTGAATTTCCAAGTCAATGAACACAATTACTAATTATACAAAAACAGTTTTAATTTTATCACCAAAACTTAAGCATCATAAGCTTAATAAACCAAAATTATTTATATTAATAATGGCAGAAGAAAAAATAATTCAAGTTAAGAATCTTGTTAAAAGATATGGCGAGTTTATTGCTGTTAATGATGTTTCTTTTGATGTTAAAAAAGGAGAAGTTTTCGCTTTTCTCGGCCCAAATGGGGCAGGAAAGACAACAACAATAAAAATGTTAACAACTTTACTTCATCCAAATTCAGGAGAAATAAAAGTAAATGGTTTTTCTCCTGTTAAAGAACAAGATAAAGTAAGGCATTCTTTCGGAATTGTCTTCCAAGACCCAAGTTTAGATGACGAGTTAACAGCCTATGAAAATCTCGATTTCCATGGCGTTCTCTATAATGTTAAACAGGAGATAAGAAAACAAAGAATTCCAGAATTACTAAAGCTAGTTGAACTATTCGAAAGAAAAGATGATTTAGTTAAAACCTTTTCAGGGGGAATGAAAAGAAGGCTGGAGATAGCCAGAGGATTAATTCATCATCCTAAAATTCTTTTTTTAGACGAGCCTTCAATAGGCCTAGATCCACAAACAAGAAATTTTCTATGGAGCTACATAAAAAAGTTAAATCAAAAAGAAAATATGACTGTTTTTCTCACAACCCACTACATGGAAGAAGCAGATAAGATAGCAGACAGAATTGCAATAATAGATAATGGAAAAATAGTAAAAATAGGAACACCAAAAGAACTTAAAAAAGACACAGATTCTTCTACACTTGAGGAAGCTTTTCTAAAATTAACAGGCAAGACAATAAGAGAAGAAACAGCTTCTTCTAAGGATATGAGAAGATTAAGAAGAAGGGCATGGGGGGGAAGAAGATAAAAAATGAAAAAAGTTTATTTAGTTCATGGTTGGGGCGGGAATAATTCAAGTGAAAAGTGGTTTCCTTGGCTAAAAGAACAACTACAAAAAAGAGATATTAACCTATATGCTTTCAATTTTCCAGATACAAATAATCCAAAAATATCTGAATGGGTTAATTTTTTAGAAAAAAATACAAAAGAAATTGATGAAGAAACTTATTTTTTAGGCCATAGTATAGGCTGTCAAACAATAATGAGATATTTGGAAAGACTTCCTAATAATAAAAAAGTTGCCGGATGCATATTTGTTGCTGGTTGGTTTAATCTTAAAGGACTAACTGAAGAAGAAAAAGAAATAGCAAAACCCTGGCTTGAAACTCGAATTGATTTTAATAAAATTAAAAAGCATACAAATAATTTTTTAGCAATATTCTCTACTGATGATCCTGTTGTTCCAATATCGGATTCAAAACTCTTTGAAGAAAAACTAAATGCAAAGGTAATTATCAAGGACAATGAAGAACATTTTAATGACACGAAAGAAATTAAAGAAATCTTGGAGGTAATAAAATGAATTCTCCAATCTACATAATGTGGCTAAGGCAGATTAAGAGATACTGGAGGTCAAAGGCAAGAATGATTGGCTCTCTAGCCCAACCCCTATTATTCCTAGTTGCCTTGGGTTTTGGATTTGGCCCAATATTCCAAAAAGCAGGCGGAGGAAATTATATTGATTTTCTAGCACCAGGAATAATAGCAATGAGCATACTTTTCACAGCAATGTTCAATGGAATAGAAGTTATCTGGGACAGAGAATTTGGTTTTTTAAAAGAAACACTAGTTGCCCCTGTCCCAAGATACAAAATTATGATAGGAAGAACACTGGGAGGAGCAACAGTTGCTGCACTCCAGGGTTTGGTTGTTCTAATTATCTCATTTGCAATTGGTTTTCGAGTAAATAATATTCTGATGATACCAGTGGCTTTTGTACTAATGTTCCTATTGGCAATGCTCTTCACAGCATTCGGTACAGCAGTTGCTTCAAAGTTAGGGGATATGCAGGCTTTTCCTTTAATAATGAATTTTATCACAATGCCTCTTTTCTTTTTATCAGGAGCTTTGTTTCCAATTAGCGGTCTTCCTCCAGCCTTAGATATTGTCACAAGGATAAATCCACTATCATACGGCGTGGATGGAATACGAGGAGCACTAACAGGATTAAGTCATCTTGGCTTATACACTGATTTTGGGGTTATAATAGTTTTAACTTTAATAGTCGGCATGATTGGAAGTTACCTATTTTCTAAGATTGAGATATAAAAAGAATATAAGTGCCCCCGCCGGGATTCGAACCCGGGTCAAAGCCTTGAAAGGGCTCTATCCATAGCCTTTTTCTTCGCTAAAAGAAAAATTTGGCCTCTAGACTACAGGGGCATAAAGTTCATAGAGAATAATGATTTTTAAATCTAACTAAAACCCCTTTCTCCCAAATTTCTTAAAACTTCTTTTATACTATCTATCACCTGCTGCTGAGTTTTTTTGTCAGACATAGCAACAAATTTAATCAATAGATTTTCTAATTCCTCGCTTTTAAGGATCTTTATTTTAAATCCATCTGTTATAAAATAGAATCTGTATGTTTTATATCTTATTTCAGAAATTAATATTCCACCAACATTGCCAATTGGCTTGCCTTTCTTTGGATTATCTTTTAACGAGTATAGCAGTTCAAAGATTTCAATTGATTCTTTTTTAAATTTCTTATTAATCTCTTCCTCAAGCTCTTTTGTGATTATTACTTTCGCCATTTTTCTCTGGCTTTTGATAGAGCTTGCTCTATTGAAATTGTTCCCTCTTCATTTAAAAGCAAATCATGCAATTGCCTTTCTCTTGCGCTTTTTACTAGTTTCAAGATTATCTCTGAATAAGACTCGCCTTTATTGCCAAATTCTCTCATTTTTTCTCTTGCTTCTTTTGTTAAAGCTATTGTTGTTGTTTCCATATAAAATTTATATAAATTATAGTTTTTAAATGTTTCTATATGTTGGGCTAATTGAGCTCTAATTACCCAAGCCAACCACATAATTAAAAAGCATACTAAAATAGTTTATTATTTAACTCTAAAAATAAAAATACAGAAAATCTTCTGATTTTTCTGTCTTTCAAACTTCTTCTGAAGATTTGAAATAAAAATAACTAAAAATTGAACTTTCTTGCAAAACTCCCAATTACAGGAACTTCTTTCGCTTCTCCAGATAAAGCATATATCCAGCTAGTCAACCATAGTAGCAAGATTACAATGTCAATCGCCCAATAGACAACATAGCCAATTATAGGAATTATCCAAAGAATTTTTGCAATTATTGTTAGAATAAAAGCTACAATAAAAACAACCAATGATTGTTTTGCATAATGCATAACATACTTGTCTTGCTTCTTTGCGACTAATGCTATTATAAAACCAACAATGCTCAGGAAACAAGCTAGGAATGCAAATAAGATTCTGTCATCATTTTTCTTGGTTTCTTTTTTTGCCATTTTCACCTCCTTTTTTTGATAATTATGAGCCTGCACGGATTTGAACCGTGGACCCTCGCCTTTCTTAACAAAAGTTTCGAAAACTTAATTCTAATGAATTAAGCACATATAAGAGCGATGCTCTAACCGGGCTGAGCTACAGGCTCACTATTTTCTAAGTTTAGAAGCATATATAAAAATATCGTTAAGCTTGCGCAGTTGCAAGTAGAGATTTATTATCAACTAAATTCAATCTCCTGGGGCATTTATCAATGCCGCTTACATTAAACTCTAATCCTTCAAATTTTAAGGATTTATCTGCTAGTTCATCATCTCCCCCTTCATTAGGTAACAGTTCTATTGAAGAAAAATGAACATGAGGACAACGCCCACTAGAACCATCAAAACCGCAATAGCAAGCAGATTGCGTTGGGTTACGATCTTCAAAAACCACAATCATATCAGGGCAATATTTCGTAATGGTTAATCCAGCAGTTTCTGCCATCTTTTTAGCACTAAATAGTTATTTA
The DNA here is from genome assembly GCA_026395775.1 of Candidatus Pacearchaeota archaeon. Classification (GTDB taxonomy): domain Archaea; phylum Nanobdellota; class Nanobdellia; order Pacearchaeales; family GW2011-AR1; genus JAPLYA01. Next base: position 4,747 of record JAPLYA010000113.1, on the reverse strand, counting down.
TAAAACTTACGAATAGAAACTTATTTGACTTTATAGATAAAATCACTTTGATTATAAATAAGTTGCCAGTTACATTTCAGCTTTGTCTGCGAGAGAATATAGCTAACATTATTCCTGTCTAAAATAGATTGGGCGGATTGACAATTAGCTGCTGCAAAAAACTTATCATTCTCTGTTCTATTTCCATAGAACCATATGCTAGCAACCGGTTCTTTGTTTGTGAGAGAATAAATTGCTCCTGAGACAAGCGCATTTGCCATGACTTTTCCTTCAGGATAAGTCTCTAAGAATTTTAAGGCCTGATAATCTTTCTCCTGCAGAGTGTAGTAAACATTAATGTTTTTAGGAATCACATAATAACTTCTAAAAACAAAAAATAGCACAACAAGTAATAAGATAAAAAAACCAATATTTTTAATGTAACTTTTTATTTTCTCATTTCTGACAAATTCACAAGCTCTAGCTCCCATCCCGGCTAGATAATAAAAACCAACAGCACTAAATAAGGGAAGGATAATGACAAGATAGTACATATTTCTTTGATAGGGAGATAGGTAAGAAGCCCCTGTTAGTTTAAATATCCAAATTGAAATCAGCATAACCACAGGCCATAGTAAATAAGCAAGATATTTTTTTCTTTCTGCTTTAAATAGCAGCACAAGAAAACCCATTGCAGCTAGAATATACCCAAGGTAGCTGTAAGTCTCTAGAAAAGAATTGTTTAATTCAGAAACCCCCCAGCCAAAATCAAACCTCAAATTTTTCAACAAATCTCCCCATACAGAAATCAATGATAAATGCTGCATAAATACATAGAATAATACCCCTACAAGCGGCAAGATGACAAACCAAGAAAAGAATTTGTATTGGCTCTTTATATACCTCCAGTGGAATAAAGCATAAACAATTAAAAAAGGAATTGCAAATAGCACAGAGACAGCATGAAAAAAAAGCAAGAATACCATTATTGCTAAACTTGCGATAATAAACTTTTTATTTTGTTTTTCTAAACCCTCTGAAAACAAATAAACATACAAGAATATAAACGGAATTGAAAAAGTTAGAGGAGTGAAAAACCATAAACCAAGCAAATTAGTATTTGATTTAATAGAAGCAAAGAAAACAATTGCTAACAAGCCCAGCTCAAATTTTTCAGTTTTCCTGTAAACAACATAAAACAAAACTAGAGCAGATAAAACAGCCCAGATAGCTGGAAAATACTGATAGGCGAGGATAATATTGATAAAATAAGATAAAACAAACAAAGAAAAGTGCATCCCAAATTCAAAACCCATTGTTATGTGCCCTTCCTTGCCAAGAATAGTGTAATCCCCGTTTCTTAGCTTATAGGCTTCTGTAATTTGATGCCATTCATCTATATGAAGGGGGAATCTATTCTTAAAATGCGGACTGTAAACAAGAAGAAATATTGCTATGCAAACCCCAATTACAAGCAAAATCTGTTCTCGTTTAAGCTCTTTTATCATTAGTAAACTAAAGTTTTTCTTTTTATATATGTTTTTATCTGACTTAACTGTTGGTAAATAGTAAACTATTTCAGCATACTTAACTTGCAAGATTGGTTGGGACAATTAAAAAACCAATGAGAACAATTAAAACATAAGCAAAAGCTAAGATTATCTTTTATCTCTGAATATATATCTTATAGCACAATCTTATTTATAAATAAGAAATTGCTTAATAATAGATGCAACGAAAAAATGTTTATGCTCAATTAATTGCTCTAGAGACAGATGAAGGTGTTGCTGAAGCATGCAATCATATCGCTACAACAGTATCTAATTTTACTTCTTCAAGAAAAAATTCTGCAAGAGCTGTTTCACCTGTCACAATTAAAGCAAATTTAAAAGATAGGGGGTTTGAACAAAGCGATTTAGAGTTGATAACTAATATTCGGGTTCTTGAGCACTTTGGGATTTTGGAATTTGTTCCACAATTAGCAGGATATGAATTAACAGAAAAAGGCCAAGAAGCTTATGAATAAATATTTATACTTCAATTTCTCAATAAAAGAATGTTAATAGGTTTAGTTGGAAAGCCCAATTGTGGAAAAAGCACATTTTTCAAAGCATGTACTTTAGCAGATGTTCTTATTGCAAATTATCCTTTTGCAACAATCAAGCCAAATCATGGAGTGGGCTATGTTAGAATAGAATGTATTGACAAAGAGTTTAAGGTTCAGTGTATGCCTAGAACAGGCTATTGCAAGCAAGGAATCAGATTTGTGCCTGTTGAACTAATGGATGTAGCTGGCTTGGTTAAAGGAGCAAGCGAGGGAAAAGGCTTGGGGAATCAATTTCTAGATGATTTGAGACAAGCTGATTGTTTTATTCAGATTGTTGATGTTTCGGGAGAAACAGATGCAGAGGGCAAAACCACACAGAATTACAATCTAGTACAAGATGTGGAGATGCTTGAGAATGAACTAGATTTATGGTATCTGGGAATTCTAAAAAAAGTCTGGAAAACATTTTCGAGGACGGTTCAGAATACAAAAGAGAATTTTGTAAAAGCAACAGCAAAGCAGTTTTCAGGATTAAAAGTTAGCGAGGAGAATGTCAAATCAGTTATTTTAAGATTAAAGCTGAATATTGAAAAACCAGCTGAATGGACTGACGAACAATTGCTAGAATTTGCCAGAGCAATAAGAGAAGAAACAAAACCGATGATTATTGCTGCAAACAAGTGTGACAAACCTCTAGCAAAAGAGAATATACAAAAACTTAAACAAGCCTATCCTGAAAAAATGATTGTTCCGTGTTCAGCTGACTCTGAACTTGCACTAAGAGAAGCTGACAAAGCGGGTTTAATTGACTATCTGCCAGGAGATTCTGTTTTCAAAATTTTAAAACAACTAAATCCTAAACAGTTAGAAGCTCTAGAATCAATAAAGAAAAATGTTCTTCGGGAGTTTAATTCAACAGGTGTTCAAGAGATTTTAAACACAGCTGTTTTCAAAATTTTAAAGTATATAGCGGTATTTCCAGCAGGCGTTCATAAGCTAGCAGATAGCAAAGGAAATATTTTACCAGATTGTTTTCTTATACCAGATGGCTCAACTGCCTTAGATTTTGCCTATGCTGTTCACACTGATTTAGGAAAGAATTTTATTCGAGCAATTGATGCAAAAACAAAACAGATTTTAGGAAAAGATCACAAGCTCAAACATAGAGATGGGCTTGAGATTGTTACTTAAATTCTAAATAAGTTTTATAATATCTATATTCTAGGACAATAATGCTTAAAAACAAATGAAACTAGAATTTCAAATGGCTACTACAGAAAGAAGTGCAGGATTATTGCCAGCAGATGAATGGACAGCAATAGATCCAGATGAGAGACAAGACTTTAAAGATTTAGCAGATGCACAAAAACAATATGGAGGGGTTAATGGGACTGCTAAAACAGCACTAAGAATATATATAGAAAAAGATTTAGTCCCGAGAATTGTAAGAGATTATGATTTTTTTGGTTTTGCTCCTCCTTCAAAATTTGGAGTATATTTTAGAGATTCTAATGATCCAATACATACAGAAGTAATTTTAGAAGCTTCAGAAAGAGGACTAAAAAAAATCATTGAGCCCAGTATAAGGCTAGCATTCGACCAAGGAGATGTATTAAAAGCAAGACTTTTTTTAAAAAAAAGTTATCTACCTCAAGCAGTTATACATCTTATGACAGCACATCAAACACTCGGAAATGAGGCGTATAAATTCAAGCCAACAGTAGAGAGAACCGAATCTGGATTAGTTATTACTCCAATAACAGCAGGACCTCAAGCACTTGCAGATATTTTAAGATTTGAAGAATTGATTGAAAAAGCAAATTTACAACCACATATTAGACCACATATTAGAATAGGAACGAATGATGATTTTTCTCCTGAAATTTTAAAAAGAGCTCGAGAACTAGACGGTTTAGATTTATTAAGAATATTAGGTATTGGACGCTAAAACAGTTTTCTCTGTTTTTCATATTCTGTTATAAACTCATAAGCTTTTTTTAGAAGCTCTTTATTTGCTTTTATTCTTGTCCTAGAAATAGCATCATCAAGGTTAAGCCAGACAAATTCTTCATGCTCCCAGCTTATTTTTGTCGAGTTCGCTTGTTGTTCTGTTACTCTAGCAAGAAAAAGTACAACCTGTTTTCTGATAAATTCTCCTTTAAACTTAAAAAATAGGGTTTGTTTCTCTTCAAAGCCCGAAATAAAATTTTCAACTTTTATTCCAACTTCTTCTTCCAACTCCCGAATAGCAGCTTGTTTTTCATCTTCTCCTTGCTCAATTAATCCTTTAGAAAAACCCCAATAGCTGGGATATTTTAGCAGTAGGAAGATTGGCTGACCATCCTTGAGATAGTAAACAACAACTCCTGCTGATTTTTGCTCAATCATAAAAAAGCAAGACTTTAATATTTAATAAATCTTACCATTTTGATGGTTATTGTTAAAAATAAAACTGTTCCAGTAAACAAGTGGTGGGGATTCCTTAGCGAGGAAAATAATTTCAAATATTTTTGAACAATTTACACCATTGCTCGCACAATTACCAAGTTTACAAAAGCACCTATGAGGATTCTTTCATTTTAATGTGCAATCCACAGACATATGTCCTACCCTAAAATAGCTTATAAAAAGCAAAATAAATGTCTGCTGGGCATTTCCCATGCAGACTAGAATGAGGTCGGAAATGATTATACCTCATTCTAAAAAGTTCTAAATCATTAT
>JAPLYA010000048.1 GCA_026395775.1 Candidatus Pacearchaeota archaeon | reverse complement strand
CACTTAACGGGCCCAAAATCAGCCAAACCAGATTTCAGACATACTTGTTCGTACCAACCAGCCATATCTTTTTCTTTTGCTATTGTTATTCCTTTTTCATCTGCCATGATTTCCCTATACCGAAGGACATTTAATTATAATTAGTTATGCCTTTGGTATACAGGAAAAGACATTTATATTATTTGCCTATTCCTGTCTTTTACTAGAGATAAATAAGATATTTAAAACTAATGTTTTCTCATTTGGTAGATAGCAAACTATTTCTCGCCTCAAGGGTATAGGTTTTCAAAAGTTTAGACTTCAATTCTCCCGCCAATGAAACCCCCTGTTAAGTAAACTGAAACGGAGTTAGTTACTACCAAAAACCAAAAGGTTTATAAACTATAGCTATCTATAGGTAGCTATATGATAACAACAATACAGTTAGATAATCGATTGAAAGAAAAACTAGACAAATTAAAAGTTCATCATAGAGAAAGCTATAATGAACTAATTTCAAGGCTCATAAATAACTGTTCGCCTAGTAAAATGGATAAAGAAAGCTTAATTGAAACAATAGAAATTCTATCTGATCCAGAAACAATGAGGGAAATAGCAGAATCCATAGAAAGAATTAACAAAGGAGATTTAGGGACACCTATTGAACAAGTCAGAAAAGAACTAGGACTATAACATGTATTCCTTGAATTTAGATAAAAATGCAAAAATATTTCTAAAAAAATTAGACAAGCCCGAGCAAGAAAGAATCTTAGATAAGTTAGAAGATTTAAAGAAAAATCCTGAATTAGGAAAGCCCCTCACAGGAAATCTCGCAGGTTTATGGAGCTTGAGGATAGGGGATTATCGAGCTATTTATCAAATTAGAAATTTAGAACTTTTGATACTTGTTTTAAAATTAGGGCATAGGAAGAATATTTATTCCTAATCCCAAAATCCTAGCCAATCATCCCCTCAATTTTCTCAATGAATTTGGGCAAGTCATTAGAATTTATTCTAGCACCAGTTGCCTCTTCATGCCCCCCGCCACTCGCATCCAAGCCTTCAATGGCTTTCAGTGTTAATTTCCTAGCTGTCTTGCCTCTTAATGATAAATTTGTCTTTGTTCCTTTAATGTAAGCAACAACTATTGTTTTTTCAGGAAAATTATAATAAAGCTCATTTGCCAAATCAGCACTCAAGCTTAAATCCCCTGAATATTGAAAATAAATTAGCTTGTTACTAGTGTTCTTCATAGCTTTCTCCAGAAGTTTTGAATATTTTTTCTTTATTACTAGAAATCTTTTTCTTAAGCTAGAAGTCTTGCTATTTTCTTCAATAATATCATTCGGGCTTTTAGCTTCCAACAGGAGTCTTATCATTTTAAGCACATTGCTTGTCTTATCTTTCAACCCAAAATTAAGCATCATAATTATCTCTCCAAATCTAGTATTATACAAGCCTTCGAAGGCGGTTTTAACCTTTCTCCAATATTCAGGATATTGCTTCTCAACATTAGAGGAAAATTCTGGAATAAAACTGTCTCCAATGCATCCCAATAAAGCCAACCACTCATCTTCTTTCCTACCAGCTATCTTCTGGCATATATAGGAAACAGGCTTATTGTCAGGAACATTATTGTAATAGGAGACATTTTCAGTTATGTCAATTGTGACATCATGATGGTCAATCCAGACAACAGGAACATTCATCTTTAATGTTTCTTCAAAAAAAGCCCTAGCAACAACGGGCTTGTCAAGAATAAAAACATAATCTCCATTCAACTCAGAAATTCTCTTTGCATAATGCTCTTGCAATTCAGGAAAGCTCTTTATTGCAATGCCTTTTCCTCGGCCAAGCCATCTTCTAAGCAATAAGAAACTAGTCAACCCATCTACATCATTATCAAAAAAGAAAATGGGGTTTTGGCTTCTCTCAAGATGTTCTCTTATCTCTTGAAGTTGATTTTCAGTTAGCATTAAAATATTAAAAAGAAGGTGTTTATAGCTTTTTCCTAAGGAGTTAATTCTTAATTGTTAAAAAGAAAACTCCTTGCACCAATTACACAAGCCAACCCCACCAATTTCAAATATACAAAAATAAGTTGTCTATTACCTCTAAAGATTAGTTTATCATTTACCAACAAAAGCAAGCTAGCCTAAGATTTACCAAATTTTCTAAATAGATAATTTGAATAATCTATTGAAAGTTAAAAGAAAAGCTATTTCGACATATTTGGGGGGTTCTTGGCTTTTTACACCAATTTCCAAACTAATCACAATTACCAAGTAAACTGAAACGAAGTTAGTTATTATCTCTGAATTTTCTAAATAAATATAACACAATCAGAGCAAAACCAGCCCCAACTAAAAACCAAAGCCAGATTATAGGATAAGCTGAATAAGAAGAACTAGCAGGAACATTAACCATAGATTCCACCATATCTGTTTTTTCTGAGATTCTTAAAATTGGTTTGTAACTTAGAACTTTAATTATAAAAGCAGCAACTATGGCAAGCAAACCAGTAATCAAAAACCCTTTTGCTTTTGTTCTAGGACTGATAATAATATGCTTATTAGCAGCTCTGTAAACAGGAATTTTCTTTCCTCGAGTGCTCCAGAAGTGATTAACTTTTTCAACCAAACCTAAACTTATCAACTTTCTAAGATTATACTCAATAGTATTAACTTTCATCCCCAGCTCTTTAGCTATATCACTCTCGCTTAATTCTTTTTCAGCAAGCAAGTTCAGAATTTTCTTGCAGTTTTCATTCCCAAGTATCTCGCCTATTTGCTTGCTTTCTTCTCCCTCTAGCGAAAACATCAAATATTTTCCCATGTGAATAATAATTAGCAGGAGTTTATAAACCCCAAGTTTAGTTCAAATCAGTTTGAAGCTTAATTATGAATAACTGACTTATAGCAAATAACTTCAATAACTAAATATCAAAAAAACAATGGGGCACCGCACCTTAAAAGGTGCGGTTTGTAAAGCCCCTTGTTTCCGCGAAAATCTTTGATTTTCGGGGCCCTAAAAATCCCGAAGGATTTTTTTGGTTAGGATGCCAAGAGAATCAGCAGATTCTCGGGCACAGAAAATTGTGAGATTGCGAACAATTTTCTTGTGCTCAGAAAAATCTGGCGTTGCAAGGCAACGTCTACAGCCTAAAGGCTGTAGTTTATTTTTCTGACATAAAAATGGTTATTTGCTAGATAGGAAATAACATTGGAAATATACAAAAATTAATGTTATTTCCTATAAATTCTAAACTTTTTCAGTAAACTT
>JAPLYA010000080.1 GCA_026395775.1 Candidatus Pacearchaeota archaeon | reverse complement strand
AAGTTTACTGAAAAAGTTTAGAATTTATAGGAAATAACATTAATTTTTGTATATTTCCAATGTTATTTCCTATCTAGCAAATAACCATTTTTATGTCAGAAAAATAAACTACAGCCTTTAGGCTGTAGACGTTGCCTTGCACCGCCAGATTTTTCTGAGCACAAGAAAATTGTTCGCACTCTCACAATTTTCTGTGCCCGAGAATCTGCTGATTCTCTTGGCATCCTAACCAAAAAAATCCTTCGGGATTTTTAGGGCCCCGAAAATCAAAGATTTTCGCGGAAACAAGGGGCTTTACAAACCGCACCTTTTAAGGGATGGTCCATTGTTTTTTTGATGTCAAAATTCATTGAATTTTGAAGCAAGTAAATTGCTTATAACTTTTGCAATTTTCTGTGCCCACAGCACACCTTTAACAACTCTCTCAATTTCTTTTTTGGATTTCTTGATTTTGTTATAACAGAAGACAAAACAACTCCAGAAGCCCCAAGTTTCAATGCAGTTTTAACATCTTCTTTTGTATGTATCCCCGCTCCAACTAAGAATTTCATTTTAAGTTGTCTATTCAGTTTAGAAATCAACCCCGGCTTAGCTTTCGACACTGAGATTTTTCCAGCAACTAATTCCGGAGGCTCGAAGGCTATGTATTTTGGCTTAAACTTCTCAATTTTCTTTGCTTCTTCTATTGATGATGCAAATACAAGTGTCTTTAAACCAATATGCTTGCATCTTTCAATTGTTTTCTTCAAAGCTGGAAAAGAAAGCTTATGTTCAGAATGATTAATGAAAGTTCCAACTGCGCCGTCTTTCTTAACAGCTTCGGGCAAAACAAACCCAGTCTCTCTCCCAGGCAGAAAATAATCAACATGCTGGCAATAAACTTTCAGTCTCGTTTTGCCCGAGAGTTCTTTTATATCAGTTGCCTGAACTCCGACAATAGAGTTCATATTAACACTTTCTATTGCTTTGGCTAGTTTTAATACTGCTTTTCCTTGTTTGTAAGTCTTGAAATTTATTGCAAGAATCATTTGAAAATAATCCCCCTGATTTTCTCAGAAATCTCTAAGGGATTTTTGTTCTGCCATACATTCCTTCCAACAGCCAGGCCAATACACCCTGATTTCATAATATCATTAACCTGTTTTAAAAATAAAGTTTCATTTTTCTTTACTCCGCCCGCAATAACTATTTTTGTTTCTCCTGCAGACTTCACAGCCCAAACAAGATTCTTGAGATTGCCACTATACTTTATCTTTATTATGTCTGCACCAACCTCTAAGCCAGTCCTAGCAGCGTAGGGCATAAATTTCTTATTCTCTTTATCTAAAAGATTTTTGTTAGGATAAATCCAAGCTATTACGGGAATTCCTTTTAAATGAGCTTCTCTCTGTATATTTTCAAATTCCTGAAGCATTATGCTTTCATATTTGCTTCCGAGATAAATAGTATAGCCAACTGCGCAAGCTCCCAGTTTTATTGCTTCTTTCACAGAGCACAGCTGCCTCGAAATAAAATCTCCCATAGTTAAATTAGTCTTTCCATTTAGCTTGATTATCAGTTTAATTTTTTTCTTTTTTATTAGGCTTTGATATTTCTCAGCAATTCCTTTTTG
>JAPLYA010000110.1 GCA_026395775.1 Candidatus Pacearchaeota archaeon | reverse complement strand
ATTATTCCTAGTGTATTAAAAAAGAAGAATATCCCTTGCTTAATACCTCTTGCTGTTGATCAAGACCCTCATTTCAGGGTTGCAAGAGACGTTTATCCAAAATTAGGCTTTTACAAGCCATCAATAATTCATGGAATTTTTCTTCCGCCATTATCGGGGATTTCTGGAAAAATGGACAGTAGTGGAAAAGGAGATACAGAAGCAATACTTACAACAGACTCTCCAGAAGAAGTTAAAAACAAAATAAACAAATATGCTTTTTCAGGCGGGCAGGCTACAATAGAAGAGCATAGGAAAAAAGGAGGCAATCCTGATGTTGATGTTTCATTCCAATATTTAAAAATGTTTTTCGAGCCAGATGATAAAAAATTAGCAGATATAGAAAAAAAATATAGAAGTGGAGAAATGCTTACATCAGAATTAAAAGAATGTCTCATAGAAAAAATTAACAAATTTTTAAAAAAGCATCAGCAGGAAAGAACAAAAGCAAAAAGAAAAATTGATAAATTTATTTTTAAGGTAGAGAATTTTCCGAGGTAAAATTAGTTTTTGATAATTTAATTAAATCTAACCATTTATTAACTTCTAATTTTAATTCGGGTAAAGCTAATTCGTAAGGACATCTGCCTTTAAGTGCTTCATGCTTTTTTATGAAGTTATAATAAATCTCTAAACCTTTCATCAGAGAATAAGCACTCTCAACAGAGCCGTGAAAACCCCTGAATCCTTTAGTTCTTTGTCTTATTGTGTTGTGTAATCTTTCTATCCAGATATTAAAGCCCTCGCCTTTTGAGGCAGTAACTACTTTATGCTCTACTTTATATTTTCCTGATTTATTATCATAACCCCAATTTTTCTTAACAATATTTTCATAAGCAGTTAAACCATCTGTTGTACAGATTTTAATCTGGTCACCTGTTTTATTTTTAATATTTGATAAAACTTTCTTAATGTTATCCTTGCTTCTGTTTTTAACATAAGCAGAATTAATCATAAAACGAGTTTTTACATCTATTACGTCTATAAACCAATTCTTATCTATTCCTAATTTTTTCTTGTGGCTTTTTCTTCTATGATACTCCATCTCATCTACTTCTATATAACTACCTGTTTTGATTTGTAGATTATCTGTGTATTGAGCAATTCTTAAGGTATATTTTCTAATCCATCTCAAAATAGTGCTATGGTCTGAATTGTGTAGGAAAAATGCCTTAAAGTGTTCTTGTACTTCTCTTGTTGATAATCCCCTATAAAACAAATCTAAAGCACAACTAATTTTTTGAGGATTATCTCTCATTCTATAGAAGGCATTTTGAGGTATAAATTTTCTATTACAATCTTTACAATAAAATCTCTGTTTCTTCCCATTAACTTTTGTTTTAATATATCCTCGTCGGACTACTTCTTTACTCTTACACTTCGGACAAATTATTTCTTTATTTTCCATAGAATAATTAGGCACCCGAACTATATAAACCTTTCGGTGCCCGAATTATCACTAAATAGTTATATAAGTAAAAACTAAATTAAAAGAGAGAAGAGTTTATTCTTCTTCAATAATTATCTTCTTTTTTTCAAGTTTTACCTTTACCTCTTTATTAAGAAGCCCAGAATCTTCAGCAATCTTTTTAGGAATATTAATTCTATACTTAATGTATTCAGTATTACCTACTTTTTTATCAAGAACCTTCATAATTTTCATAAATTTATTAGGTGCCCGAAGTTTAAAAACTTATTGGCTCTTCAAGAAAAAATTACCCTTTAAGACCACTTAATGCACCAGAGAAGCGCAGAAGAAAAATTTAAATACCTCACAAACCTAGTTCTAATATGAAAACAATAGCTAGTTTTAGTTCTATTCTAGTAGCTATTGCTCAAATTAAAATTATTATAGCCTAAGCAGGGCTATAAAATTCTCGTCCTGCAAAATGTCACAAACTAATGATAATCCTGAAAATCCAAGATTATGGCTAGATGTGGCTAGAGATTTACTTGGAGCTTTTGTTTATAATTCTAAGGTTAGGGAAGAGATGGAAGAAAGTAAATTGGTAAAAAGAGCAATAAGAACATTTTATTCATTTTCTACAATTGCACAATATGCTCTATTTGGACAGGATCTAACTGATAAAATATATGAACTCAATGGGAGGTTAAGTTTTTAAATTGCTTTAAACTTACAACAAGATGTACAACTTTAAAGATATTGAGGAAGAAGCCGGCAAGATTCTAAAGAAGCAAGATATAAAAAAAGCTGTTTCAAATGACAAGAAAAGGAAGAAACTTTTTAGTTTTTTAGAAGGACCACCAACTGCAAATGCCCCCCCCGGACTGCATCATCTGGAAGTTAGAACATTCAAGGATATTATCAACAAATTTCACTATATGAAGGGAGAGAATGTTCCGAGAAAAGCAGGTTGGGATTGCCATGGTTTGCCTGTCGAAGTTCAAATTGAGAAAAAACTTGGATTAAACAGCAAAAAAGATATTCTAAAGTTTGGAGAATCAAGATTCATTGAGGAATGCAGAAAAAGTGTTTTCTCCT
>JAPLYA010000004.1 GCA_026395775.1 Candidatus Pacearchaeota archaeon | reverse complement strand
CAAAATGGTATTTTATTCTGAAAACTTTATGATAAGATTTACAGAGCTCATTTTCCATAAGAAAACCAAGCATTTGTTGGTTTAATAGTTTTTCTTGGTTTTCACCCTGTGCCAAGAGCACAGGGTATAGCTATTAATTAATACAATTGCTCGCACAATTACCAATTATGCTAAAACGAAGTTAGTTATTAATAATAAAAAGTTATCATATAAATATTTAAAAACATAAATATTAATAGAAATCCATGCCAGCTCCAGATAGAATAATTCAAACAGATACCTTACCACCAAATGCAAAGATAACCCAAAAGAAACAATATTTTATTGCTATGGAAAATGGAAGATTGCAAGCTGTAGATGAATTACCAACACTTCCCGAGTACAGAGTGAGCAGAGTAGAGCAAGAATGGAGGGATAATTTTCTTGAAGAACTGAAGGGATTATATTGATATTTAATTGTTAATAGAAAAAATTTTGAATGCAATTTCCCAAACCAATCGCACCAATGTTAAGTATGCTGAAAAAGCTTAATATTCATCAATAAAAAAATCACTCCAACTCAGGATTATAACCAGAAGATTTGTTTTTATTGCCTCCAGAGGCAATAACATCATCTATTCTTAGAATCATCATGGCAACTTCACTTGCTGAATTGATAGCTTGTGTTTTGATTCTCAATGGTTCGACTATTCCTGCTTCTAATGTGTCTTCAATCATATTAGTTAACAAGTTTAATCCTACATTCTTTTCCCCATGTTCGTGTCTTGCTCTTAATTCAGTTAAAACATCAATTGGATCTAAACCAGCATTTTCAGCTAAAGTAACGGGAATTGTTTCCAGAGCAGATGCAAATTGCTCAACAGCAAGCTGCTCTCTCCCCCCTAAACTTTGAGAAAATTTTCTTAATTCTTTAGCTAGTTCAACTTCTATTGCTCCTCCACCTGGAACAATCTTTCCATCTTTCAAAGAAGCAGCCACAACTCCTAAACCATCTTTTATAGCTCGTTCCATCTCATCAATAACATGTTCTGTGCCTCCATGCAATAAGATTGTCAAAGCTCTAGGATTTGAACAGCCAGAAACATAAGTATAAGCATTTTCCCCTCTTTTTACTTCTTCAACAAGTTTGGCTTTTCCAAGCTGTTCTGAACTTAATTCATTTAAGTTAGAGACTATCTTGCCAGAAGTTGCTCTAGCTAATTTTTCCATATCTGATTTAGCTATTCTCCTGCATGCATAAATTCCTGATTTAGCCAAGTAGTACTGGGCTATATCATCTATTCCCTTCTGACAAAATATAACATTGGCTTGACTTGCCTTAATCTTTTCAACCATATTTTTCAAAATTCTTTCTTCCTGTTCTATAAAACTCTGCAATTGTTCTGGACTAGAAACAGAAATTTTTGTTTCTGTTTCAGGAGTTTTAATTTCTAAAGCAAAATCAACCAAAGCTATTCTTGCATTTTCTACTTTTAAAGGCATTTCTATATTCACTCGCTCTTTGTCAAGAACAATTCCTTCCACTAGTTCTGTATTATCGACCCCATTTCCTTTTGCCTTTTCTATTTTTATGTTGCTTAAATCTAAACCAGAATCATATACTTGTTTGACAGCTTTTACAACCAACTCCGCGAATTTTTCCTTAACAATTTCAGCCCCTTTTCCAGTCATTGCAGTCATTGCAATCTGTTTTAGTATGTCATCTTGTTCTGGCTTAACGTCTATTGCTAATCTTAATAAATATTCCTGGCTTTTTTCAGCAGCGAGTCTATAACCTTTTGTAATAACAGTTGGATGAATTTTTTTATCTAGAAGAATTTCAGCATTCTCAAGCAGTTTTCCAGCCAGCATTGCAACAGTTGTTGTTCCATCACCAACTTCTTGATCTTGAGTCCTAGCAATTTCAACTAGCATTTTTGCGGCAGGATGCTCTATTTCCATTTCCTCGAGAATAGTTACTCCGTCATTTGTAACAGTAACATTTCCAAGAGCATCAACAAGCATCTTATCCATGCCTTTAGGGCCGAGAGTAGTTTTGACAGTATCTGCAACAATTCTTGCAGCAAGAATATTATTTCTCTGGGCATCTCTGCCCATTGTTCTCTGACTGCTTTCAGGAAAAATTATAATTGGTTGTTTGTCTTGATTCATCTTTTTTCACTCATTTTTATAATTAAGTCTAGAAGTTATGATTTTTAAGTATTGTTGTGCTAGAGTGATAGTGTGCTAGCTTACTGCCAAGCGATATTCATCTCTATAGAACTCGACAACTCCAGCATATTTTCTTCGCAAACGAAGAGAACTTCTTCTCAATAACTCTTGGGCTGATTCTACATCTCGAGTCGCTTGATCGTCTGAGGGAGCACGGTCAGCTCTAGCTAGCAAATCCATCAATTCTGCTTCTCCGGACGTTCTCGTTCTTAATAGTGCTCGCTTTATCATTTTAAAGTAAATCTCATAATTTTCGCGGCCCGCTTAACTTTGGTTCCTCGAATAATCTCAATTCTTCTAGGCCATTTAAAAGTTCCGCTCCGTTTAAATCTCTCTCGGCCAGCCTTGTGGCTTGATTGTGAGTAACTTGTCTTATGTTATCAATTTCTCTTCTTCTATCTTCTCTTGTGCCATTTTTATAATGATTAAGCCCCGCCCACAGTCGGGAATTTGAAAAAACCGCTCCAAGATACATTCCATCAGCAAGATCTTTTGCAAGTGCGGTTTTTTCTTTCTCACTTATTGGTAACTTAGCTTCTTTTCTCAATTTGAACTCTTGAGGAGGTTGTTTTAAGTCTTCACGTAGCCTCAAGGTTCTTTCAATATATTCTCTTGCAAGAGCGTCGAAAGCATGTTTTGGGAGTTTTTGAAATATGCTTCTTTCTCCAAGTAAGGTCCCCAAATGCAAACTCCTGGCGCCCTTCCTGACATCGCCTGAATCCATCAAGCAGCTAGTAGTAGAGTGCCAAGGGTATGCATTGTGCTGCACAAAAGTTCTATTTCTTTCTGGAGTGAGGTGTTTTGTAGATAGGGCTTGAATTGCGGCTCCTATTTTATCTTCAACGCCCGGGGGCCAATTTTTACGAGGTGCATCAGTACAGCCTTCTTGATAACCCAAAAATCTTTCTGTATATTGTTTATCATCAAATGGAGCAATCATCTCAGGCTTTACTGCTGCATCAATTTGAGGAGCAAACAATTGAAGTCTCTCGTGCAACAAAATCGCAGGAAACAAAGCAGGAACAACGTGCTGGCCCAAATTTACCTGTTCTGGAGCGAGTTTGCTAAATATTTCATATACTGAAGGTTCTCTTAATGCTTCTAACAAAAACATTCTTCTTTCTGCAGAAACCGGGTCACTTGAAGAATAATTAGTTGGGAATAGTTTAACCCCCCGCCCATCAAAAGAAGGATATGCAGTAAATGGTGAAAGCTCTCTAGAATCAGTAACTCTTAAGATCCCTGCTTCATGAGCGAATCTCTCAGTTATATCTTCTGTATCTCTAGAAATTCCAACCACCTCTGTAAGAACTTTCAAAACAAATTTTGTTGGTATCTCTGCTCCTCCTTGAGCTGTATAATCTGAAACTGTTACTTCATAAGTATTTGAATTTGTACCCATAATTAGTGCGGGGCCCCCATCAAGGCGTCTAACCTCAAAATCGCGGACTCCCCCAATAGGCCGGATGGAATTAGAAATAACGCCCTCTAAATATTTTCCAAATACATCGCGGGTCATCCCGAGTTCACGTTCCATATCCATTGCTTTTGGAGTGCTCATTTTAAGTCCTCATATAAAGAGTCATTTTTAAATTTTGGTAACAGGCATCTTGCAGCATCTTTAGATTTTCTGCTATTTTTGAATGAGGTATATTTTTAAATTCTTCTTTTTTATGTTCTTGGAATAAACTGTGGCTTTTTCTCATGGAAGAAATTGCTTGAGTTTTATCTGAATTATAAAATGTAACCATACTCTCACTGTATATTTCAATAATCTGTTTTAAGAAAGCGTGTATCTGATTGCTGGCTTCAACTTCTGAATTGCACATAATTTTGGAAATGGTCTTTAGACTATCACCTATATGTTCTAAATTAAAAGAAAACCACCACCTATTAAATAAATCCAAACTGCTTGTTTTCAATTGTGACAAAATAGAAGGATTGTCAAGTCCGAGGATTAGGATTCTTGAAATTAATAGATAAGATTTATTAACGTCGTCATCAATTTTTCTTATGTTTTCTAATTCACTTTTTGGCATCTTGCCTTTTGCAATGCGTTGAGATACAATTTCAAGCATTTCCCTTATGTTATTATCCATTCTCCTTATAAAATTTCCAATGTCAATTTCTTCAATGTTCATAAAATCTTTTACTACGATTTTATCTTTTTCACTTTCTACGAATTCTAAACTTAAAAGATCGGATTTTAACTCGCTGATTGAGTTTTTCAGTGAAGGATTATTCTTACCAGAAAAGTGCATCTCTTTGTAGCCTCTGACATAAGCTGATTTGAGTTCTTTTTGAAGAGCATATTCATCTAAAGAATTTGTATTAATCTCAATCTTCTTGCCTTCGCCTTTCTTAAATTCAGGAGAAATCATTAACTCGCCATTAGAATTTGGTAAAATATATACTTTATCACCTTTTTTTAAACCAGCCTTGTCTACCCAGGCTTTGGGCAATGCAATTGCAAAACTTGAATTTCCTAGTCTTATGAGTTTTCGTTCTTCCATTTTTAGTTCCCCTCACATTCCAGCTGTGTTATAAAATTAGTTGGCTGGCTCTTTTTCCCTCGTCTAGCTAAGATACTCGCTTTTTAAACCTATATTATAATCCAAAATATATATCCCAGTATATATATCAGTATATATGCAACTATTTATAATTTTCTATTCTAATATATATTCTATATACGGTATTTCCAATAATGATAAAAGACAACTTCTGCTTAAGATTTTGCAGCGAGGCTTGGCTGGATTCCTCGCTGTTTCTCCTTACTTTATATTTGAGAATTATTGTTGGGGAAAGTAATGAAAAGAGAAGCAAAATAATTGAGAGGTAAAAAATAAACTCTTGATACAATAGGTTAAGCATTGTTTGGTTGATTTAAACAGGTCAAACACAATTAAAAAATATGCTGAAATAGTTTAGTTATTATCAACAAAATACTAGTTAAGAAGTAATAGAAAAACTCTTTGGTTGACGGATAAGGGGTTGTTGGTTAGAAAGTTGGACCAAAGTTAAATAAACCTTGCATACCCTTTTTAAGTATACTGAAACGAAGTTAGTTATCAAAAAAACTCTGATAAAATTGGGAGTTTTTTGGATGCTCAGAAATTCAAAGATTAGTAAAAATTTCTGATATTACCAATAAATAACAAAAGAGACGAAAATGAAAACAGGTGTTAAAGCAATAGAAATAGCAAATAGAGACTTTCCTATTTTGAATTCAGAGCTAACACTGGAAGAATTTCTCACTAAGTTAAACAAAAAGCAGGAAAATTATGCTGTTATAAAATCTGGAAAATTACATTCAATTTTAAACTATCAAGAATTGCTGAAAGCTTTTATCACAAAAAAGAAAAAAATTATTATCGAAAATATCAAGAAGGACAATTTTGTTTTTGTTCCGGGAGACAAAGATGTTTCTGAAATTCTAAATCTAGTCAAGAAAGGAAAGTTTGTTGTTATTAAAGAGCCCTTGGCAATAATCACAAAAAAAGAAATCTTGGATTTCAATGAGGAATTATTTAGACAGTTGGAATAAGGGTTGTTAAGATTTTATTTTTATACAATTACCTAAGCTAAACACCAATTCTAACTATGCAAAAATAGTTTGCAATTTAATTCTGATTTTTTGTTGGTAAAAAACAAACTAATTTGCAGAAGGGGAGAGTGTTCAAAGGTTAGGATTATAAGTTCCAAACCAGCACACAATTATTAAGTAAACAAAACGAAGTTAGTTATTAACTCCGGGTATTATAACACTATAAAGCATATTTTCTAAAATATATATTGCAATATATATTTTCCAGTATATACTTGCTTAAATATTAAAACAACTTATATTAAATATGGATCTCGGAATAAAAGTGGGTGACCTCATGACTCGGGATTTTGTTTCTGTAAAACCAGAAACAAGCCTGCAGGAATGCTCTAAAATAATGATTAAAAAAAGAGTTGGAAGTCTAGTTCTAACTGAAAATAAACAATTAAGGGGTTTATTGACGGAGCGAGATATCATCTGGGCATTAACCAAAACAAGAGATTTGAAAAAAATAAAAGCAATTGAGATTGCAAATAAAAAGATTGTTACAATAAAGCCTTCAGCTGATATCACAGAAGCTCTAGGAAAAATGCGCAAGTCAAAGTATCGATGGTTGCCCGTTGTCATAGAAGGAAAAATTATTGGATTCTTAACATTGAAAGATATCTTAAGAATCGAGCCTAGTTTATTTGAAATTGCATCAAGCCATCTCTTCCAAATAAAAGAAGAGCAAGCCAAACTGAAAAGAAAAGCCTCAAGAGTAAAAGGAGTAAAAGATGGCGTGTGCGAAGAATGCGGCGGTTTTGATATTCTTGACAGGATTGATGGTAAGTTAATTTGTGATAATTGCAAAGAAGATATGTAACTAATTTGTGTTTATAGATAAAAAATAAACCATTTTAGTATAAGGGTTGTGGGTTCTTTAGTTGTTTAATTAAAAAACAATCCTAATTACCCTAATTTTTCTCGCAATTGAGAGATATATAAAAAGAGTTGGCAACTTACCAGTAAATATTGGAGAAATCTTTGAGCCCGAGAAGATTTCTCTAGAAATCCCGAGCCGATGAAGGAGGCTAGCATAATCCCCACCCAGAAATATTTATAAACTCACTTCTCTATTTATAAAGAATAAAAAGAGATAAAAATGGTAGAAAAAGATGTAGTTTTTTCAGGGAAAGTAAGACATTTGGGTATTTTTGATTTCAAGGAATTTTATAGATTCTGTTATATGTGGTTTGTAGACAAAGAATATTGGATAACTGAAAAGAATTACACAGAGAAAATAACTCCAAGAGGCAAGGAAATTGAGATTGAGTGGGTTGCAATGAGAAAAATATCAGATTATTTTAGATTTTATATTAAATCAAACTGGAGAATTATTGGCATGAAAGAAGTTGAAGTTGAGAAAGATGGCAAGAAAGAAACTCTAGATAAAGGGGATGTAGAGATTAGAGTTCAGACTATTCTAGAGAAAGATTACGAGCATAGGTGGGAAGGGAATGCTTTCTACAAATTCTTAAGAACAATGTATGACCGATATTTAATTCGGGGGAGAATAGATGATTATGAGAGTAGGATTTTTGGAGAAGTTGAAGAATTTCTAGCCCAAGCCAAAGCTTTCCTAGCTTTGGAAGGGAAACACTAAATAACCCGATCCAATATCAATTTTTCTGTAAATTTACCTCTTTCAGAAGTTTTCTTATTTTTAATAATCTCAAGTTCATTTTTATCAATTTTCTTAAAATCGCATATTGCTTCAATAATCTCTAGAATGTCTGCTATTTCTTCTTTATCCTCATTTTCTATGAATTCACAAGTTTCTTCTTTTAATTTTTCCTTTAATTTCAACCAATATTCATCATCAAAAGCTTTATGAAAAACCGGCTTTTTACCGGTTTTTTCAATTATATGAGGAATTTTATCTCTAATTAGTTTGTCATATTCCATCATTTTACTACGCTAATAGATATTATTAAACTTTTCACTTTAGAGGATACTGTATAGTTATCGTCAGATAGATTTATATACAATTATCTCCTCTTTCTATACGAGGAGGT
>JAPLYA010000137.1 GCA_026395775.1 Candidatus Pacearchaeota archaeon | reverse complement strand
GATATAGGAGATATAAGCCCCGTGCTTTTTGCGGCATTTTCATGTCTGATACCTGCATTTGTTATGGGGGCGGCGGTTGGAGAATTAAAAAATAAAACAAGTTGGTTAAGAGGCGGATTAACAGCAGTTGCAATAGACCTTGTATTTTTGTTGGGAGCGATTATTTTTGTATTCGTTTTTAGTTATATTTTTAAAATAGATCTGGGTGGCAGCGAGTTCACTGGAATGGCAATAGGTATAATATTCCTTTTTGGAGTAGCAGGTATTATTCCTTTGTTTATTATCGGGGCGGTTATTGGTTGGTTAATAAATAGGGGGGAAGAAACATGTCAAAAGATAAATTAACATTAAGTTTTATACCCTATGCAGATGTTTCAAAACTGGATAGTGTAAAGAGAATTAAGAAAATCTTGGATATAGTCTTGCTGAACAGAATTGTTATTCTTCAAGGGAGATTAGAACCCACAGAAGAGGCAAGTTTAATACAGAGCACAATGGCTTTGGTTGGACGGGTTAAGAATTTCAAAGGAGTTGAGCTTGCTGTTGTAAAAACAGAGCAGAAGGAAGCTGTTTTTGACAAGATTAAACTAGGTATAGCAAGAGCTTTGGTTGGAGAAAGAGATGCTCTAACAGTTATAGGTCCTGCTTCTCTAGTTAGAGAGATAAAGAAGAATCCGGGGAAGATTGATTTGATGTTGAGAAAATAAGCTTTAATTATATTTCTAAAAAGTAACCTATTTTAGTATACTTGGTAATTGGGCAAGTTTAATAACACAATTGCTTGGTAAACAATTAAAAAGTATACAAAAACAGCAGTTTAGTTTTAATTCTCTGTTATCAAATCATCCACAAAGTTTAATAACTTCTAAATCTAGGAAGTTTTGTGGCACATCAATGCGTTCATTGTGGTAAATTATATGAAGGAATGCCTAGAGAGATTATAGAGGGCTGTAGCTGTGGGAGTCATTTTTTCTTTTTTATCAAAGATGCACAATATGCCAAGCTCAAGGAAGAGAAAGTTCTGGCAATAGAGATGTCCCAAGAGGATAAAAAGAAAGTTGAGGCAGATGTAAGGGAAATGATAGGGATAGAAGAAGAAGAGCCTGTTATCCTAGATTTAGAATCTGTTAGAGTTTTATCTCCGGGTAAATTTGAAATTGATATTGTTAACTTGTTCAGAAGAGAACGACCTTTGATTTACAAGCTTGAGGAAGGCAAATATATTATTGATATTGCTTCAACAATAAAAGTAAGCTTAGATGAGATTCATAAGAAAATAAGAAATCCTGATAAAAAATAAGTTTTGAGAGGTAAAGAATAAGCTCCGCTTCGTAGTTAGGGGTGGGGGTTCATCGGTTAGGAAAACAATTGCCAAAGCTAAGAACTCAATTAAAAAGTTTACAAAAATAGTTAGTAACTTACTAATTCATTTCTCAGCGAAATCTTCGAGCAGGAGGAGAAGATTGAGTTTAAATTATCGAGCCCATCAGAGCGAGAGATAAGGTTTATTAATCAATTTTAACTAATTAATATATGAAAAAAATCTTCATAAAGATTCAGATTTTTTGCACCCCAAAAATCCGACAGGAAGGAGGATTTTTCTTGTGAATGTAAAAGAGATTCTTAAGAAAGAGCTTGGAAGAATAAAACCAACATCAGAAGAGCTGGCTAAACTTGAAGATGAAGCTAAAACTTTCTGCTTGAATCTTGAGAGAAGCCTGAAGAAAAGAAAAATTAAAGCTTCTGTGTTTATTGGAGGAAGCTTAGCAAAGAAAACAATTCTTAAAAAAGAAAACCAAGAAAATCCCCTTAATGTTGGATTTTCAGGGCCCCGAAAATTTAAGAAACAACAAAATTTTCGCGGATATGATATTGATATTTTTGTTAGGTTTGACTCTAAATATAAAGATTGCGAGATTTCAGACTTATTAGCTAAATCCCTCAAAGCAACAAGAATTCATGGCTCGAGAGATTATTTTCAAATAAAAAAAGGAAAAGTAACATTTGAGATTATTCCTGTCATTAAAGTTAATAAAGCTAGAGGAGCTAGAAATATAACTGATTTAAGTTATTTTCATGTTTCCTATGTCCTTGGCAAGCTGAAGAAAAATCCGAGACTAGCTGATGAGATTATGCTTGCTAAATCTTTCTGCCATGGTCAAGAGGTTTATGGAGCTGAAAGTTATATCTCTGGATTTTCTGGATATGCCCTAGAATTACTTGTGATTTATTATAAAAGTTTAATAAACTTCCTGAAAATAGCTGGAAAAGCTGAACAAATTGTTCTTGACCCTGAAAAGCTCTATAAAAACAAACAAGATATACTTGAGAGCATGAATGAAGCTAAATTAACTAGTCCTATTATTTTTGTTGATCCTACAAATAAGAATAGAAACGCTCTGGCTGCCCTGTCAAAAGAATCTTTTCTGAGATTTCAGAAAGCTTCTTCAAGTTTCCTAAAGAAACCTAGCTTAGCTTATTTCCAAGCTAAAAAGATAAATGAAAAAAACTACAACTCGATATTGAAAGCTAGGACAAACAGGCAGGAGGGGAATATTGCTGGAAGCAAGCTAAAAAAGTTTTTTGGTTTTGTTGAGAGAGGTTTAGAAAAAAACTTTAGTATTGAGAAAAAAGATTTTGAATATGATAACAAGAAAGAAGCAACATTATATTTTAAGATTAAAGCCAAATCTAACATAATAGTTAATGGACCTCCTATTGAGAAGGCTGACAATTTGGAAAAATTCAAGGAGAAACATAAGAACACCTTTATTAAAAATGGAAAGATTTATGCTAAAGAGCAGGTTAAAATGAGTGTTAAAGAATTCTTGAAAGAGTTTAAAACTAAGAATAAAAAGATAATAGAATCAATGGGGATAACTGAGTTGGATTGATTAAATGTGAATTTTTTGCTGTTCTCCGCCCCTATAGATTACTGTAAGTTCTATTGATGTTTCATTCATACCAATATGAAATGCGTCTGGGGTTTTGCCTGGGAGTAATTTTGAAGTTAAATCTGTCTTTCTTTCTCTTGCGAGAAAACCTTTTGGTTTTACTCTTACCCAATATCTTGGTGGGCTAGAATCATAATTAGCATAAACTACAACATTAGTTGATTTTACAACCCCTCGATTAAGGACTACTGCCATTTTAAGCTGTTCCGGCTACTTGAATAATCTTAGCAAGTCCTCTCTGGAAACAAGGCGGGATTTGTCTAGTAAGCTGGTAGCCTGCATCCCTAAAATCCTGGGGATATAAGAATTCTGCATATAAAACACAAAGATTAGCTGCAGAATGGTCGCATTCTAAAAGAACTCTTGCTGTTTCTGCTAATTGTGCTTTGGGAGGAACTGAGTTTCCATCTGCCCAGGCATCAACAACTAATTCTCTTAATAATTCAGCTGTTTCTGAAAAATCTGAAGGAGATAATTCTTCAGCTGTTTTTCTTATTCCAATGCTTAGCTGGCTCATTTTATTTTTATGAAACTTAGATATTTAAATTTATTTCCTTAAACTCAACTCAAACAAGCTTGATAAAGCTTGTGAGAAGAATTCTGAATTTAACCAGACTGCTATTTCGTCTTCTCCTGAGTCATTCAAAGAAAATATAACTTGTTTTCTGTCTATCATGAAGAATTTTGAAGGCAAATTTGTTTTTATTGGCTTAATTCCATATTTTTCATGAACTTTCTTTAGTTCTTCATCTGTGCCTTTTAATGCTAGTTTGATAACTAAATTTTCTCTTTTTAATCTTTCAAACAAATTGGAGAATATTCTGGCTTTTTCTATTAAATCTGTTGCTGGAAGACAGACAACAACTTCTTTTTCTGCATTTTCAATTATATCTCTAGCATAACTTAGAATATTGCTTCTCCCCTTTATGGAAGTTGTTATATCCTCTCTTTTCACAAAAGATACTGCAGAATTATGCAACTCTTGCAATTCTTCATATTCTCGAGTTCCTTTTAAATTGTCTAGAACTTTAACTTTTTCCTCTGCACTGAACATTGTGTTTCTCTTTAATTTCTCAAGAACCATCTCAGGCTTGACTGCTATGTATTTTGTTGGTTTTCCAACCTTTGCCATTGCAAATCCTTGTTTTTCAAGAGATTCTAGGACATCATAGGTTCTAGAACGAGGAACTTCAGATATCTGGGCTATTTCGCCAGCTGAAGCTACACCCTTACTAACTAGAGCGAGCCATACTTTTGTTTCATAAATATTAAGATTAAAGTAATCTTTTATTTTCTTGACAAGTTCTGGTTTTAGTAACATTTTATGCTGCTAACCTCAATGCTTTCTTTAAAGAATTTAAACATTTTGAAAATTGTGTTTTATCTGCTAACAAAAGGTCATGAACTGGTTCGTGATCCTCTATATCTCCAAAATGAGATAGGCGAATTTCTGAACCCGCTAAACTAGCTAATATTGTGTTATGGTTTGCTCGTGAAGTTATGGGATTATAAGCTAAATTAAATATCCCATTATCGAAGTATACTATTATGCTTGTTCCAATATCATCTTCTCGTTCTTCTGTCATTTTTCTTTATTTTTTATTATTAATTTATCTCAGAATATGGCTTCTGATTCGCCATCACCTTCTTACTAAATGTTCTAATTGTGAGTGGTAAAAACCCTTTATAAACCTTTTGGTTTTGTTGTATCTTAGTAGTGACAATTAAAGAAAGGTTTATAAATAATTAGCAATTAAAGAATAGATGGTAGAAATAACGCTTAGAATCCGAGCGGGGGATTAGGGCTTGATTTTTATTATGTTACCAAAGTAATTGCTGGAGCTTGCGGGAGTACTGTAATGACCCCTTTATATGGCAATACATATTCTGCTACAACTGAAAGACCCTTGCCTACTGAAACAAGAAACTGGCTTGAAACAACAAGTGGAATAGAAATATTATCAGAATTAGAACAGCAAACCCACTAAAAATCCTAGAAGACAGCCTGCTGTCAAAAAAGGCATGGCTGGATAAAATTTGCCTTTTCTTGCGAAGATAAATAATAGGAACAAAGCTATGCTGGCAAATACAGAGATTGCCAAAGCAGGCAATAAACCTCTGGCAATAAGAATAACTCCTGCGAAGATTATTGGGAAAACAACATCTCCCCCTCCTAAAATTGCCAGGTTTATCTTTAGCTTTTGTTTTCTGGCAACTTTATCTGGAATGTTGTTCTTATATTTCTCTCTTAATAGTTTTATTTTTTCTTTGGTTGCTTGATCTGCATTTGGCAAAAAGAAACCAGGGAAAATATTAAGCTTGTTAATATGATATTTTGCCATTTTCTGCATAAAGCCAGAATGCCAAACAGCATATATGTCATAAACAGAGATTATCAATAAAAGTATAATCGCTGTCCAAGTGCTTAGTATTGGAACAAAAACAGTTGCTATTCCTGGATAGATTATAAGTTCAGTTAGATTATGAACAAGCATGTTTCTTTTGTATATTTTGAAAATAGCAAGAGGAATTGCTATAATTAAAGAAATGAAAAATGAATAATTAATAGCTCCTTTAACTAATTCTCCCTGCAAAACAGGAATATTTTTCAGAAGGGCATTAAATGCTAAACCTAGAGCAATAATTACTACTATAAAAAACCAAACTTTAATTAGAGCTCCAAATTTAAACCTCATCAAAATGAATATAAGAATAATTGCGAGTACAAATGAGATAATCAGCGAGGGTACAAAGTCAATTGGTTTAAATCCTTGGGGCAGTTGGAATGCCGGAGGTAGCTGGGATATGGATTTATTTTCATACTGATTTGTTGTGGAATTAAAGAAAGTTTCTGTTTTATTAGAATAAGCATTTATCACTGCTAAGCCTAGAAGCTGAGCTATGAAGAACATTGCCAACAAGATTAAGGTTATTTTCCAGCTATGTTTCATTTTTCTCTTTTTTTGATAAATAATAAACTTTTTCAGTTAACTTGGTAATTGTGCAATATTTTTTAAACCAATGAACCCAATTTTAAGTATATTGAATAGTTTTCTTTTACCTCCCAAGATTATTCAGGGAAAATTAGTTTTTAAACATTAACTTATCTAATTCTAACAGTCTCAAGATTTCTTGGGGCAACTGTTTCAATTCTGTTCAACTTGTAGATTGTTGAGGCAAGGTCTAGACAACGAGAAGCTTCACCATGATTGACAATAATCTTTTTTGGAGTAGGCTGGCATTTGTTTACAAAAGCTAGAAGCTGATTTCTT
>JAPLYA010000130.1 GCA_026395775.1 Candidatus Pacearchaeota archaeon | reverse complement strand
CCTGAAGAATTATATGCCCCGCCATACTTACCATTAGGTGATGAAACCCAATGAGCAATCCCTGTATAAACCCCATTATTATTAGACCTACTCCAGTCATATTCTGTTGATGATATATTAGCCACATCAAAAGGATAATATAATATTAAATCATTATCAGTAATCAAGTGGCAATAAGCTCCACCACCTTCACATTTTACATCAGAACTTACAGAACTAGAACTCAGATTATTCAACTCAAATATTTGATTTGACAAATGGGGAACATTCCACTCAATATAGTCTACCAAGCTATTGTTATCAGAATCAAAAGCCTGGAATTTCCACTGTTGCTTGAGGCTTTCGTTTCCATCTTCAATCCAACTCAAGCTTATCTGATTGTGATTGCTAGTTTTAATTTTCCATTCTTCAGGAACTTTAGTATAAGCCAGAATATTAGTATAATTTAATTCGGGGCCCGAGATAAAAATTATCTTGCCATTTGTTATATTTTCTTCGCTAGATTCAGGAGCAGGAGTATAATATTCAATTTCTACATTTGTTGAATTCTCAGGAATTTCAACTTGGACAGCATCAGAAGCATTTTCATTTTCTTCTTGAGTAACTCTCCCAGTAAGCCTAAATAAATTTCTCAGCCAGTTATTCTGATTTGTCCCTATTACTGCCCCTGTTATCCCGGAAATTTTAACTTCTTTTGTTATATCCTTATTTTCATCAACTTGTTCAATTTTCTTAACAGAAACATTTGTTGTTTCCTTTGGCAATTCAACAATTAAGTTTTCATTTTCAGGCTTATTAATAACTTTTTTCCATCTGACGGGCTTGCCAATAACAGCAGAATACTGAATAGTTTGTATGCTCAAATTTGTAGCATTTTGCTCAATTGTAATATTAGTAATATTTGTTTCAGGCAAAGTAACATTTGTCAAGTTAATCTCTGGCAAAGTAACATTAGTGATATTTATTTCAACAACACCAACATTTGTTACATTTGTTATTATTGTAATATTTTCTTCTGGTATTTCTGGAACTACTTCGGTTTCATTTTCCTCAAGTTTAATATTAATTTCCTTGCTTGCCTTGATAATCTCTAGATTATCATAAACCAAACTCACTTCTAATGTTCCTTGTTCTGCGGTAATATTAAAATTTTCTAAATTTATGATTAAACTAGTTGTTTCAGCTTGCAAATAATCCTGTCCAAATCCTAGCTCATCTTCAGAATAATCTGTTTTTATTTCTGCGCTTGTTCCAGAGATACTCAAACTTACTATATTATCATCAACTTTTTTTCCATCAACAGAAACAGAATTTTTCTTTATCTCAGCTGTTTCTCCTTCTTTAAGCTGATAAACAAAATTCTGATTTTTACTTGCTTTTCCAGGAACTTCTTTTTTATTTTTATTTTCCTTTATAACTTGAGCAGTTATGGAAGAAGCTTCAACAGCAGAAGGCGCAGGGGTTTCAGGAACAGGATTAGATTCAGTGGTTGGAGCAGAAGTTAGAGATTCTGTTTGAGCAGGTGTTTGTATCTCCGTTGTTTCGCTAGTTGAGGTTTCAGAAACAGTAGGTTCAGTTGCAGGTGTTTCAGTTGTTTCTGTTGGGGTTTCAATTATGGGTATTCCCGCAGGAGGTTGTTGAATTTCAGCAAGTTCTTCATTTTTCGAAATTAAAAGACTAAAATCAACATCGGGATAGCTAGTTTTCTTGCCAGGAACACCAAAACCTTCGCCTTGTCCTTGAAGTTGAGAATTTTCAGCATATAAATTTCCAGAAGCCTTATCATCAGTAACTAGAGAACTCAAAGAAATAGTTTTTTCTTGACCATTAAGTTTAATTTTGACAATAGAATCAGCTGGAATTAACTCCCCATTTTTTAACAGCAGATTAAGATTCCCTGTTATCTGCTCTCCTAAAGAATATGATTCAGAAATTTGTAGAACAACCCTCCCCGTATTGAAATTAATAAAATAAAAAGCAAGAACAATTAACGCGACAAGTCCTAGAGCAATAAAGACATAGGCAAGTTTATTTGAAATTAAAGGGCTAGGAGTTTCAGAAGCTAAATCAGAACCTAGATATCTTTTCTTAATTTTATTTCCTACTCGATAACTTTCATAATAATAAGGCCCAAATTTCTTCCCCTTTTTATAAACATATTTCTTATAAACCATAAATTCACCCTTTTTCTAGTAATAAATTGTAGAACAACTAATTTAAATACCTTTCCTTATATAATCTGTAATGAGAAAAGCAATTCTAATAAGCTCAACAGTTTTGCTTCTTGTTTTTATAGCAGTTATTCTACAATTTCAATCCCCAAGTTCATCAGAAGACATAATAACATTAACAAAAGCGCTATGTAACTCAACAAATTACTGCCAAGATTATGAGATTCAATGTGTAAATAATCAGCTAGTAAATCAAATTCCAATAACAGGAGCAGTTGTCCAGCATTCTCCGGACTGGAAAGATCGTAGAAATCTCACAAATTTATGTAGTTAAGAATAAAAAGAAAACCAATTATTCAAGTTGATCACACCCATTAGGGGTATACAAAGCGGAGCTTATATTTTACTTCTCAATTTATAAAGAATTAAACTATTTCAGTAAACCCGTAGTTGGTGTTCTTTGGTTAAAAAATTGTTTGCCTTAATTACCCTTCCAATGAACTCAATTAAAAAGTAAACAAAACATCAGTTAGTTATTATCTCTCAAAGCATGAAAAACATAACAAATATAAATACAGAAAAACATCGATATTAATGTCAGATATAAAAATAGGTCTAGAAATACATGGTTATCTAGCAACTCACAAGAAGCTTTTCTGCAAATGCAAAGCTTCAAGGCATAGCAAAGAAAAACCAAACACCTTCATTTGCCCAACTTGCACAAGCCAGCCCGGCTGTAAACCAATGTTACCAAACTCCCAAGCTATCGAGAAAATAGTCCAAGTCGGATTAATGCTCAATTGTAAAATCAACACTAAAAATTTAGTCTGGAATAGAAAGCACTACTCCTGGCCTGATTTGCCAAAAGGTTATCAAGACACAATGTCAGGAGCATATTCTAAACCTCTAGCTTATGATGGGGATTTTCTAGGAATAAAAATTCTTGAGTGTCACTTAGAAGAAGATCCTGCTTCCTGGAATCCCGAAACAGGCTGCATAGACTACAATCGCTCAGGCCTCCCATTAGTTGAAATAGTTACTAGCCCCGATTTCTCCTCAAGCCAACAGGTTACAGACTGGCTAGATAAGCTTGTCCTAACTCTTTCATACATAAAAGCCCTAGATAAGAACGCAGGAATAAAAGCAGATGTAAATATCTCCCATAAATCCACAAACTTTCAGCAGAGAGTTGAAATAAAGAACTTAAGCTCAATAGAAAATATAAAACTAGCAATTGACTATGAAGAAAAAAGACAATCCCCAGGAAAAGTCGAGCGAGAGACAAGGAGATTTGACCCAATCAAGCTAGAAACAATTAAAATGAGGAGCAAAGAACAAGCAGCAGATTACAGATTCATTCCAGACCCAGATTTGCCAATAATCCGGCTGGATAAAAAACAAATAGAACAAATAAAGAAAAGCCTCCCAGAAACCCCAGAACAAAAGCTAGAAAAATTAATCAAGAAATACAAAATAGATAAGAAAAATGCAGAAATTTTATATAAAAACTTCGAGTTAGTTGAGTTCTTCGAAAAAGTAGCTGAGAAAATTCCTCCAGCAGAAGCCTTGTCCTGGGTTACAATTGAATTGCTGAGAGTTCTAAACTGGAACAAGGCTAGTTTAGAACAAGTTGATATTAAACCAGAACATTTTATAGAATTGCTAGAGTTAGTTAAAAAAAATAAGCTTACAGAACTAAAAGCAAAATCATTGTTAAATGATTTTGTTCCGAACAGCTTGCCTCCATCTTCCAGATTAAAGCAGGCAGAAACCATATCAAACAGACCAGAGTTAGATAATAGAGTCGCCAAGGTAATAGAAAAGAATCCTCAGGCAGCAGAAGATTTTCTTGCTGGAAAAAAAGAAGCTTTGAATTTCTTAATTGGAGAAATAATGAAATCCAGCAACAGGAGAGCTGATTTCAAAACTTCTCTCGAGTTATTGAAAAAAAAGCTGAAAAAATGAAAACTCTTTTCAAATTCAAATATCCAAAGCTAACTTTGCTTGCAATATTCATAATTTTATCTTATATGTTATTTTCAAATCCCTTAATTTCAAGCTTTATCTCCCAACTTGACAATTTAAAATATCTAGGCATATTCATAGCAGGTCTATTAATTCCATTTGGATTTACTGCTCCTATTTCAGTTGGTTTTTTTATTGTGGCAAATCCTTCAAATATCCTATTGTCAGCAATAATAGCAGGTTTTGGGGCGATGCTTGGGGATTTGTTCATCTTCAACATAATAAGATTTTCATTTATGAATGAATTCAACAAGCTGGAAAATACTCATGCAGCAAAAAAGCTAAACAAGATTATTGAAAAAGACCTCGGCAAGAAAATAAAAAATTACCTGCTTTATATTTTTGCTGGAATAATTATTGCCAGCCCATTGCCAGATGAGCTTGGAGTAATAATGCTTGCTGGCTTGACAAAAATAAATCAAAAAATTCTTGCAACAACTTCTTTCATATTGCATACTTTAGGCATATTGGTCCTGCTTTATATTTAAACTTAGCAATAAACCGAGCAATTCAAATCCAGCTAATCCCCAATTACCAACTAAACAAAACGAGGTTAGTTATTAACAGCAAAATACCAAAATGGCAAGTTTTATATATTTGATTTAGATAATAAGCTTATGCTAGGTGAGAAAAAGAGGCATATTTTAGTCACATTTCAACTGATTTTTGTAGTGGCAATTATTTTTGCTTTCTTGCTATTTTTTAAGCCAAATTTAGTTGGATTTACAATTTTCCAGTCTCAACCAGATGAAGCATCCAGCAATGATACATATATCAAGCAGTCTTTGGATACAAATTATGGAGAAGATACTGTTTTGAAAATAGGAAAAACATCTTCTGGAGAGGATTTAAGAAGTTTATTACAATTTGATATATCTTCAATTCCTTCAGATTACACAATACTAAGTGCAGTTCTGGAACTTTACTCGTCAACAATCCCTATAAAAAATATAACATTAAAAGCATATAGAATAACAACCTCATGGAACGAGCTTGAAACAGGCTGGAATAATGCAGCTTCTTTGCAACCCTGGTCAACAGCAGGAGCAGATTATGAAGAGCTTGCCAGTCAAATAGAAATTTTAAATGATTCCTCAAGATGGTATAATTTAACAATCACAAATCTTGTAAGAGGCTGGGTAAACTCAAGTTATTCAAATTTCGGTTTAATTTTAATTGCTTCAGATGCAACTTCAGGCAATTATACCTATCTTGATTCATCTTCAGGAACAAACAGCCCAATATTAACAATAGATTACACAGCAAATGCTCCTCCCTTAATAAATAGCATATCAACAGATTCTTCATTATCAAATCCAAAACAAATAGGACAGCAAGTTACTTTTACAATAAATTGGAATGACTTAGAAAACAACAATGCAAAAGCCTATGTTTGCAATTCAACAAATATTTCCACAAGTTCTGGTTGTGGAGATAAAACCTACTGCTCAACTTCTTTTGCCTTGACAAATCCGATAACTTGCTCTTACACAATTACAAGTTCGGAAAACAGAACAACAAATTTCTCATTTGCAGTGTGTGATTTGACAAATTGCTCAACAATTAATCAAAGCTTTTTCTATGTTAATCATCTTCCAAACATAACAATAACAAATCCCAATGGAGGGGAGAGCATAAACCAAGTCCAAGGCAATTACAAAATAAGATTTAATGTTACAGATTCAGATAAAGACAAGCTTAGTGCAAATTTGTATTATGGGGAAACTTCTGGTTCAACTGCCTATCTTATAAACTCCGGCTTAAACTTAACAAACGCGTGTTTAGATGCAGATTCAGACACTTCAAGTGCGAATAACTGCTCCTATTCCTGGGATACAACAGGAGTATATGGAAATTATTATCTAACAATTATAATAAATGATTCCTTCTCTGTATCAAATGACTCTTCAAATGCTGTTTTCACAGTAGACAGCCTGACAGATGATGAAGCTCCAAATATAACAGCCCAGTGGGTTGACACAGATGTTTTTTCAGGAAAATCAACTCAGTTTTATGCAAATGTTTCAGATCAATATATAAAAGCAGTTTGGGCATCAATAAATTCTTCTTCTGGGCAGATAAATTTAACAATGAGAAATATAACAGCTTTAACTTACAATGTCAGTTGGATTGCAACAGCAATAGGAAATTATCAATATAAAGTTTATGCAAACGATACAAAAGGAAATCTAAATTCAAGCATGCCTTGGGCAAGTTTTAATATAAGAAAGCCAGTTGCAACAGCTCAAAATTCTCAATATCCTTCAACTTCTTTGCCATATTCAACAATACGCATTTCAGGAGAACTAAATTCAACAGACAGTTTAAGAGATATCTCAGCTAATTTAATTACACCAGATGGTTTCAGCTTTCTCTCAGGTTATAATCAAAACTTCTATATTGGAAATTTTTCAGCAAATCAGACAAAAAATATCAGCTGGTATGTTTCTGTTCCCATAACAGAATCAACCTATTCGTTAAGCATTAATTATTCCGACTCATATTCAAATATCTGGAACTCTTCTGTTTTTAGTATTCAAGTCACTTCTGCTGTTGGAGGCGGATATCTGTTGACAATGGAAGGATATCCCTATGTTTCTAGAGGAGAAAATTACACCGCTAAAGCATATTTCACACAATCAGGAAATTATGTTCAGCCAGATAGCATCACAATCACAATGACAGATCCAACAGCAAGCAAATTATCAGACCATCCAGCTTTGATGAGCAATTTATCTGTGGGAATTTTTAATTACACAAGAAAAATAGACACAACCTGGCTAGAAGGCCAATGGGAAACAACAGTCAATGCAACAAAATCAGGAGTCTCCTACTATGCTTTTCAGTTTTGGAGAGTGGTTGGTACTTTATTTGATATAAGAAATATAACTATAATAAATCCCTCAACAAAATCATTATTGATAAATTTTATATTGGAAAACAAAGGAACAAAATCTGAAGACATGAACATTCTTTACAACCTGACAAAAGAAACAGGAGAGCCATTAGGAACCTATGCAGAAACAATTGGAGTAAATGCAGGAGAAATAAAAACAGTTGCTCTAAATGGAAAATCAAATCCTTCCAATGGGGTAGATACAAAAGGTTATGTTGGTTCAGCAAAAATAACAATAATAGGTTCATATCCGGGAGGAAAAATAGGAGCATATCAAATTTTCAGTTTAACTTCAGGAGTAGAAATTTGCGGAGACAGCACTTGTAACGGCGGTGAAACATGTTCTTCTTGCCCTGGTGACTGCGGCACATGCCCAGGGGGCAATGTTGGTGGGGGAGGAGGTGGTTCTGTTGTATCAGAAAAAGCGAACTTTAGTTTAACAGCAGATTCAGAAATAACCTTGACAAAAAACATAGAAAAAACCTTCATAGCAAGGATAAAAAATACAGGTACAAAAAAATTAGCAGATGTAACCCTTGCATTAGAAAGTCTTGACTCAATTTACTATACAATTACTCCTGAAAAAGCTTCAATTAATGCGGGAGAAGAAGCTGAGTTTAAAATAAAATTTTTAATAAATGATTTTATAGGGGAAAAAGACTTTTATTATGTAGTTAAAAGTTCTCAAGACACACTAAAACAGCAGGCAAAAATAATTGTTCTGAGCATGAGAGACTATTTCCTTCAGGAAGTTGCAAAACTTCAATCAAGACTTGACAAGCTTCAAGGAAATAACAATGTAAAAGCTAAGATTCCGGATTGTGAACTTATCTTGAATCAAACCAGAACAAGCATTGATAAGGAAGAATTCATAAATGCAGAATCAAACATCAAAGAAGCAGAATCCTGCGTGTCTAGTCTAGAGGAGAAGGCAAAATTGCCAACAGCAATAAGCATAAAGTGGTCAGACTACTGGGTTTGGATTGTAACCTGGCTTTTGATTATAATTTTGATACTAGTATTAATAGCAATAGTTTATATCATTTACAGAAAATATCAAGTTATAGATTTACTCAAACAAGGGCAATCTTCAGCTAAAGAAGCAAAAAAAGACGATTTCAAGGATAAGATAAAGAAAATAGAAGACGAGTTAGGAAAATAGCTTTTTCTTATATTTTTGTTGGTAAGTTGCTAACTATTTTTGTAAACTTTTTGCTTATGTGATTGATTTTGGGTAATTGAAGCCAAAAATCAGAGAACACCCCCTACTTAACTACAAAACAGCGATTAGTATTTACCCCTCGATTAGTAAAAATAAACTCTTTCAGCCTACTTTTTAATTGTTTTCATCAGCTAGAGAATTGGTTTAAAAAAACTGTTTGCATAAATCAAAAAAACTAAACACAAATATCGAGCTGTATCGGGGGGTTTTTACTTTATAAATTTCTTTCTTAATTTGCTTATAAAATTCTCGCTATCAATCAGTCCTTCTTTTTTCTTCTTTTCTTCCAATAGTTTTTCAACATCTTTGGCTTGTTGCTCAAATGAAACAACTTCCTCGGGGTTTTTCTTTACAAATTTCTCTCTTTCTTTTTTAGCTGTCTCAATTCCAGCTTTAACTTCTTCTGGTTTTTTCTTTATAAATTTCCCTATTTCTTTTTTAGCTGTTTCAATTCTTACTTTAACTTCTTCTGGTTTTTTCTTTACAGGCTGCCCTCTCAATTTTCTTATAAAATCCTCGCTGTCCATTAGTTTTCCCTCTTTTCTCTTTTTTTCTACAATTTCAGAAACATCTGAAATATCTCTTGGAACAAGAGATTTGGAAATCTTGCTAGATATATCTATATTT
>JAPLYA010000055.1 GCA_026395775.1 Candidatus Pacearchaeota archaeon | reverse complement strand
CAAGCCTGAATAATGAAATTCCGGGCATCCTCATTTTTGATAATAGAAAGATTTAAAACCCAACTTTTGACTATATTATGATAGTTAAAAATTAAAACTCTTGAAACGCAGGGGTAATTGTGCAAGTTAATTATTCCAGCGCTCGGGAACAATTAAAACTTATACAAAAACCTCAGTTCAGTTAATATCAACAAAATTTAACATGGCAAGAAAAACAAAGAAAATAAAAGCAGCCGGAAAATATCGAACAAGATCTGGCATTAGTGTTAGAAAAAAATATAATGCCGTAGAAAGCAAACAGAGAAAAAAACAAATATGCCCATATTGCAAAGGTCGAGTTATCAGACATTCAAAAGGAATATGGAGCTGCAAAAAGTGTGGCAAGAAATTTGCATCAAATGCGTATTATATAGAATAAATTTATAAACTTTAAAAGATTAATTATACTAACTAAAATGTTACAAAATAAAAAATCATTAATGCCAATTGACTTAATTGCTGGGTTAATCATATTAGCAGCCGGAATTTTAATTTTTATCTCTTATGTAAACCTTGGCTTATTGTTAGTAACGCTAGGGACAGTTATAGAAGCTATTAAAATTGTATTATCTCAAGGAGCAAAATGACTTATTCAACACAGAATATGATAATAGGCAGTTTAATCATAGTTTTAAATTTAATTCCATTCATAATTAAGAAATATAAATACTTAATTTTAACATCACTAGTATCTTTGTTGCTAGTTTTGTTATTAAAGTTTGTGGTATAAAAATGGCAACATACAAATGTTTCAAATGCGGAAAACAAATTTCTCATAAAGCTCTTGAAAAAAGATTTACCTGCCCTAGCTGCAACAACAAAATTTTTTATAAACCAAGAAAAGCGAATTCTAAAATCAAGGCAGAATGAATATGAAACCAACTCAAGAGATTAGAGAAAAATTACAAGAATTTCAAATTCTAGAGCAGAATCTTCAAAATATTTTTCTTCAAAAGCAAGCATTTCAAATCGAGTTAAATGAAACAGAATCTGCTCTAAAAGAAATCTCTAGTTCCTCAGAAGAAGTTTATAAGATAGTCGGCAACATAATGGTTAGGGCAAAAAAACCAGAGTTAGTTAAAGAGCTTGAAGAAAAAAAAGAAATTTTAAATTTGAGACTTAAATCTTTAAATAATCAAGAAAAAATCTTGTCTGAAAAAATGGAAAAATCAAGACAAGAGCTAGAAAAAGAGTTAAAATCAGAAGAAAAAAATTCCAAATAATCTTAAAGTTAATAACTGCCTTCGTTTTGTTTACTTTTTAATTGTGTTTAGTTTGCAATTGAACTCAAAACCAAAGAAAACCTGCAACCCTTATGCAAAATCGTTTTTATTTTAACTCTTAATTATTAATCGCTAGCTTAGTTTCACTATAACTGTAAGGGATTGCTTAGTTTTTTTAAGCCAATTAAACCTAATTTTTTCTGCGTATCAAAAATTCTTACCTTTAACTCCCTTAATCTTAATTTTTCCCTATAAAAACCCCAGAACTTCGGAAAATTAATTCTGCTTAAGTAACAAAAAACAAATAGAAATATTTATAAACTACCCACTTCTAAAACTCTTATGCCATTCGGAAAAATAAAAGAAGGTTTATCAAAATTATTGGGAAAACGAGAGGATCAAGAATATATTGAGATAGACTTAGGTCAAGAAGCTAAGAAAAACAAGGTTTTAGTGAAGCCTTTTATTCTAAGAAAATTTGAAGATGTGAATGATGTTCTTAATGCGCTAAGAGAGGGCTATACAATAGCTGTTTTAGATGTCAGGCCTTTAAAGCAAAAGGATATAATTGAGCTAAAGAGAGCAATATCAAAGCTAAAAAAGACAGTTGAAGCTCTAGAAGGACAAGTAGCTGGCTTTGGAGAAAGCATAATCATAGCAACTCCAAGTTTTGCTGAGATATACAAGCCTCCTAAGCCTTTGCCTGAAAAGAAGCCAGATTTTTACTAAGAAGAGTTAAAAGGAAGCATTTAAGTTAATTAAGCAGGCAGTTTAAGGTTCATTCTAACCAATGAAAACCCTTTCTTTATTTATCCAAGGGTTTTCTTTTTACTAACAAAAGTATTATTATATTAATATATTCTAGAGAACATAAATTTTTATAAAGCTTATTAATTATAGGTCCATTCATGTCGATACCATATATTAATGCAAGGGTTGTTAAAAAAGAGGAACCTAGTCAAATTCCAGAGTTGGTAGTCTATTTGAATGTGACCAGAAGAAAAAGAATAAGAAATAAAAATGCAGTTTTGCTTAGAATCCCATTAAATGTTGATTTATCAATAGGAGACAGAGTTACACTAACTCGCGCTGAAATTGCAGAACCCCAATTTCTTAATTGCCCCCGAAGCATAGCTTGTTATGAAACTATGGGTCTTTACAAAGGCAGTTCAGAACAACCATTTCTTCGATTAGATAAAAGAAGAGCATTGATTTTAGGGCAAGTAAATGATATAGCGAGAAGTGCTTCAAGATAATCTGAATCCTTAAACCTTATAAACCTCCTACTAGTTTCTAGTTTATGAAAACCCTGTTTATAGAAGCAAAGAAGAAGAGCTTTCCTGAATTTGATTTAAGAAATTTGCCAGAAAGAATACATCTACTATATACTATACAGTTTAAACCTCTAGCTTTAGAAATAAAGGCAAAACTTGGCAAGAGAGTCAAAACCATGAGTCAAGTTCTAGGATGTTCTAGGGTTAAGCCAAAAGCTGACTTATTCTTGCTAGGTAATAGGTTTCATGCTCTAAATCTTGCAGTTTCAAGCAACACCCCAGTTAAATATCTAGATGGAGAAATCACAGTCAAAGATATAGAAACAGAAAAAGCAAAAGAAAAGGCCAAAATCTCCAGATTCTACTTGTCTAATAATATAGCTATTCTAGTTTCAACAAAACCAGGGCAAAACAAGCTTAGTAAAGCTTTAATTCTAAAGAAGAGGCTGCAAGCTAAGTTCAAAGAAAAAAACTTCTTCTTGTTTCTAGCAGACAATATTAATTTACAAGAACTAGAGAATTTTCCAATTGACCTATGGCTTAATACCGCTTGTCAAGGTTTAGAGCTAG
The DNA here is from genome assembly GCA_026395775.1 of Candidatus Pacearchaeota archaeon. Lineage (GTDB taxonomy): Archaea > Nanobdellota > Nanobdellia > Pacearchaeales > GW2011-AR1 > JAPLYA01. Next base: position 3,418 of record JAPLYA010000055.1, on the reverse strand, counting down.
ATTCCAGTAGGATTTTGAATTACGAGAAGATAATTTAAGAGGTAAATTCTAACTTCTTTTTGAATATTCTGTAATTGAGTTCTTAGTTTGGATAATTGTTTTCCAAGCCAATGAATGTCCCCCTCTAACAACTGAAAGAATTTACCATTTACAAGCTAAATAAAAAAATAAAAGAAAAAGAATAAATAAATTTATTTTTTCGCGATTGCGAAAACGGATTTCAAGGCAACAACTATTGTTGCAGGCACAAACATAACTACTAGTGCTTTAATAATTTCTCCCACAAAAGGTATTTCACTTAAATAGGCTTGTCCGCCCATTCCGCTTACGATTACTAGAATAGCACCTGCAATCAAAAACTCTTTCGATTCAGGGCCAGCAACATTAAGCAATCCTATGATTATACCCAATATTATTAGGATAATCGCATATACCCCTTCTGTAGCAGATAATTGCAATATGCCTATAATTACTGCCAAGATAACTCCAATAAGAAAGGCCCATGCACCCACCAAATTTCCTTTTTTTGCCATAATAACCTCCTTTATATTACTAGTATTCTTGCTCTTATAAAGCTTTTCTTAGCTAAAAAATCTTATATACTCCAGAATAGAAAACTTTATAAACCATTGTTACTGGACAATTACAACAAAAAATGAACAAAAAGATTTTAATGAGTTTGTTTGTCATATTGCTAGCAGGCTTAGTCTCTGCTGTAAGCTTTTCTACTAGTACTAACTCAATAGCTTTGACTCCTGGAATCAATTCAACAACATTCACAATTTCTTCTGCTAATTCAACAACTTTAAGTCTTGTTCCAAGCTTAAATTATCCAGATGGAACAGCAATGCCTGTAACTCCTAGTCCGTCTTCTTTAACAGTTAATGGGACATCAACAATAACATTAACTTCTGCTATTGATTATACTAACCTAAAATTAGGAAAGACATACACTGGCAGCATATTAATAAGTAACCAAGAAAATTTAGCTGACAATTCAACAATCGCCTTGAATGTTCAGAAAACCTACTGTGATTTAGGAGATAAGGGTTCTGCTCTAAGAATAACAAGAATAAGAGATGAAAAAATAACAAATGATAATGCGTTTGAATGGCATCTATTAGATAATGTGGAGATAACAGTAAGAATAGAAAATGTGCTAGATGAGGATATTGATGCTATTGTAGAGTACAAGCTTATTGATAGTGATGGAAACGAAGTAGACTTAAACCAAGATTCTATTGATGTATCAATTAACAGTGATGATTCAGAAGAGATAACAATCACATTTCAAGTTCCAACAGATGATTCTACTTTAAGCTTTACAACCTCAAGCAAAGATTTCAGATTTTATGTTAAAGCCTATGAAGATGGAAATGAAGCAGCTCAATGCACTGATAATCTATATGCAAGCTCAAGCCAGTATGAAACAGCAACAATAAAGAAAGAAAGCAGAGATGTTATTGTAACAAATCTTCAACTCCAAGATTCAGCAAGCTGTGGTGATTCTTTAACATTAACAGGAACACTAGCTAATGTTGGATACAAAGATGAAACAAAGGTAAAAGTCACTCTTGCAAACACAGAATTAGGCATAAATCTAGCACAAGAATTCAAGACAATGGACTCAAGCGATTCAAAATCATTTAGTTTCCAGTTTACCTTGCCCAAGAATGCAACTGAAAAAAATTATGATTTGCAATTAAGAACATTCTTTAATTATGATAAAAATTCAGTAGTCTATGATGACTCTTCAAGTTATTTCACAAAAGTTTTGACTGTTTCAGGAAATTGTGTCAAGCCAATTGTAAATAATGCACTATGGGCAATTGCTTCAGAACAATTAGCAGATGCTACAGCAGGCAAAGAAGTTACAATCACAGCCAATCTAAAGAATACAGGAGAACAATCTGCAACTTATATTACAAGTTTAACAGGATACGAAGGCTTTGCCAGTGTTACAAGCATAGATCCAACAACAACAGTTCTAGCTCCTGGAATGGCTCAAGATATAACAATTGTTCTTAAATTGAACTCAGATGCAGAAGGAGCCAAAACTTTCAACATAAAAGCTTTATATGCTGGACAGGAAAAATCTCAAGCTGTCTCATTCACAATCACCCCCAGAACAGGCTTTAGCTTGCCTTCAAGCTTAACAAACAACTGGATTATATGGGTTATCATACTTGTCAATGTTATTTTGATTGTAGCAATAATAATTGTTGCAGTTAGAATGGCAAGAAATTAATTTCTTGAGGTTGTTTAAAATGAATGGATATGTCGCTGGAGTAATTTTTACTGTAGGAACATTAGTTGGCGCATCATTGGGATATATGGCCGGAGGGGATTGAATGGTTTATAAAAGGAGAATCATCTGCTCAACCTTGGTACGCCGAAATGATATCTATCCCAAATACTCAGGGAAACGCTATTATAGTTACTTCTCGAGATGGTAAAACAAAGACAACTTTATTTGAATTTTCTGAAGCGCGGGGAAGAAAATTTGCAAAAAGTGGAATCTTAGAAAGAGAATTAGAATTATTGACTCCAGCACAAGAATAAAATCTTATAAACCTTCTTTATCTAGTTAGTTAATGTCAAAAGAGTTATCCAGAATATTACTACTAGCCTCAAGATACTTATTTCTAGTCATTCTAGGCTTGAATTTATGGTTATTCTACTACTTATTGACTCCTATTACTGTTATCCCTAGCTTCTATTTAATCAAGCTCTTTACCCAAACCAGCTTATCAGGAATCACAATAACAATTGGATTAGCTTCAATCAAGCTTGTTTCAGCTTGTATAGCTGGGAGTGCTTTCTATTTGCTATTAATATTAAACTTGACTTGTAGAATTAAACTCCTAGTTCGAGTTAAATCAATAATCTTCTCATTTATTTTATTATTAATAATAAACATAATCAGAATTGTTATATTTTCTTTGTTATTTGTCAGCTCTTTCTCGCTGTTTAATTCATTACACTTGCTAGTGTGGTATGGTTTTTCAGCCATAATTGTTGTGGGTGTTTGGCTTCTCACAATAAAAGTTTTCAAAATTAATCAGGTCCCTGTTTATAGCGATTTGAAATTCTTGATAAAATTAATAAAAAAGTAAATTTAGCCTCTTTAGCCTCGCTCGCATTCGCTCGAGATTTCTAGCTCGATAAGCTCCTCATGCTCGCTTATCTCGCTGATAGCTTATTGGTAAGCCCCTATAATTTGGATACGATTTTTTAAACAAACAATCACAATTTTTATAGCGATGAGGAATAGTTTTTACATGGGAAAAAGCTCCATCTTTTAAGATGGGGTTTCGCTGTTCCCAGCGAAAGTAATATATTTCTCAAATGATTATGAAAAGTGAGCAAGAGAGTTGCCCACTGCAAATTTTGAAACATTTGCTGTAGTGATAACTTT
>JAPLYA010000116.1 GCA_026395775.1 Candidatus Pacearchaeota archaeon | reverse complement strand
TTATGTTGCAACAGTTGGAGAAGGAGTTAACGCAGACATAATCAGAGAATATATCGAAAAGCAGGGAAGAAAAGGAGAACATCTTAAGCTGTTCGATTTCATTTAGAGATGCCCTGTGCTCTTGGCACAGGGAGGTTCACTAAACAAAGGAAAACCCATAGCCTTTTTACAAAATCGTTTTATTTTACCTCTGGGATTATTATTGATAATTATACTCAAGAACATATTTCTTTATAAATCTCAAAAACAAAAATGAATTATGGCTGAAGAGAAAAAAGGGTTGTTTATAGTATTTGATGGAATTGATGGCTCTGGAAAATCAACTGCTCTTCTGAATTTTGCAAATTATCTTGCGAGAAAAGACAAACATTTTCATTTGCTTGTGACTCGAGAGCCATATAAGAAAAGAGAGATTAGAGAAATATTAAGAAGCGAGTCAAATCCTTATATTCAAAAAGAAAAAATCGCTAAGTTGTTTGTTGATGATAGAAGAGAGCACGCCTTCGAAGTAATTTTTCCAAATTTGAAATCAGGGGTTCATGTGATTAGCGATAGATACAAGTATGCCACTCTAGTCTATCAAACTGTTCAAGGACTCGAGTTTGACAAACTAGTTGCGATGCATGTTAATATGCCTGTTCCTGATATTGTTTTTATTATTGACGTGCCTGTTGAAGTTTCTAGTAAAAGAATGTCCTCAGATACAAGAACAGAACAGAAGTTTGAAGCAAATAAAAATTTTCTTGATCAGGTCAGACATGGCTATCTAGCCCTGCCTTATTTACTGCCCAGTGAGAAAATAGTTATAATTGATGGTAGCAAGTCAATCCAAGAAGTTAATAAGCAGATTATTGAAGAATTTGAGAAGTTTATTGAAAATAGTTAATCCGGTTGTGTTGGGCCGGAATATCTGTGTGGTCTGAAAATATCATCTCTTTCCACCTCTTTTTCTAGACATGTGTCACATCTTGTTTTGCCAAAGTTCCTTGACCAAAATGGAACATGACAGGCAGAACAGGTTCTAACTTTTGATTGCAAATTTGAATATTCTGCTAGGATAGTTGAACTATTTGCTTTTTGTGCTGATTCTGCCTCTTGACATTCAATAGAACAATATTTTTTTGATTTTGAATTTTCTGGAATTTTCTTGCTGCATTTTGAATATATGCATCTATTATAAACTCCAGAAAGATAATCTCCAAGTTCTTCTCCAATTCTTTTTCTATCCTTGTAAACTCCTTCCTTAAGATAGCACATAAGAATTTCTGGAGAAGTTTCAAAATCAGTTAATGGCAGGGGCGTTAATTCTTTATTTCTGGCTGCTTCACTTAGCAAATGTAACAATCTTTTTGGAACTTTAGATTTTGATAATATTTCTGCTGTAACAACTATTCTAAATGCAGCTTCTTTTGGTGGAATTTTCTTCAACCAAGCTTTTGCAATCTTAGTTAGTAATCCTGGAAGTAAACCAAAATCAGCTCCTAATCTGCTCATGCCTTCTTCTGAGAAATATAATCCTTTTCCTGTTCTTTTTCTCGTTAATCCCAAATAAACTAGAGCATTTTCTGGAGTACTCACTGCTTCTAAATTTAATTCTCCCGGCATATGAAGTTTGCAGTAAGAAACTATATAAATCTTATTTTTATTCCAAATAGGAGCCCACATGGGACAATGGCACTCCGCATGACTGGAATGGTAAGAAACCATAAATCATGTTTCCGCAAGGATATCCCGGTTCAATTCCGGGTGTGGGCGCTAACTAGCGTTTTCATTAGTTTTATAAATCTCTTATTTTTAAGAGAACTATTGTATTTCGGCGCCGATGGTTTAACGGTAGAATTCTTCCTTGCCAAGGAAGGGACCCGGGTTCAATTCCCGGTTGGCGCATTTGGTTTTAGCAGGTTAATTAATATTAAGAAACCAAATGCGACATAGGCGCATACAGCCTTTATGGCATAATCGTGCGATGTCTGTCTATTTCTGGGTTATATCTCTAAGATATTCCTTAATTAAATCCGAATTCTCTTTGCTTATTTCTGGGATTTGTGATTGTGTTCTTTCTTTCCATTTAAGGTACCTTTCCTTATGCTTATATGGATCTATCTTCATGTGTCTGGACTGTCCATCTCGGGGGTTTATATATTTTGTCGAGATGGATTATATCCTTTAGAATATATCAATTGGCTGTCACGAGATGGTGACTGGCTCAAGATTTCAGCTGTTGTTAGCTTCAAATCCGAAAGGTTTATAAGTAAGCATAACTTACAATAAGAAAGTAAGAAATAGGAGGAAAAACAAAATGGCAGTTGAAATGGTAAAAATGTCTTCAAAAGGGCAGATAGTAATACCCCAAGACATAAGAACGGAGATTTGTGCTTCAGAAGGAACTATGTTCGCAGTAATTAGTGGAAGAGATAGCATAGTTTTAAAGAAAGTTGCAACACCTTCAAAAGAAGAGTTAATCTGTGAACTTAAAGAGATAGCTAAAGAAGGAAGAAAAAGATTAGAAGTAAAAGGTATTAAAGAAGCAGACATATCGAGCATAATAGAGAAATCCAGAAAAAGATGATGACAAAAATTGTGTTTGACACTAATGTGTTAATCTCTGCTACTTTATGGGACAATAGCGTGGCTCAGAAATTTCTATTTAAGTGCATAAAAGAGAATGTTCAAATCTTTTCATCTCAAGGAATAATTGAAGAATATAAAGAAATTCTGGCAAGAGATTTTGATTATAATAAGCAGGAAATTGGAGAAATACTTAAGAGAGTTCTTCAATTTTTAACTTTGGTAACTCCTAGCAAAAAAATTGATGTTGTCAAGGAAGATGTTGATGATAATAAAATTGTAGAGTGTGCTATCGAGTCTAAAGCAGGGTATATTATCTCCTATGATAAACATCTTTTGAAACTTAAAGAATTTCAAGGAATAAATATAGTTAGACCTGAAGAAGCTTTTGGATTTTAGTCCTTATAAACCTCAATTATCTCGGTAAAATAAGCGCAGAAACTTATTGGGAGACATCGCACCGAGATGCCATGAGCCCCCAGTCAGCGGTTGGCGTATGCTATTATCTATCAATCTTGAGAATTAATACTAACTCAGTTTTGTATAAGGGGTAATTGTTTACCGAGCGCTAGAATTACCCAAACCAATCGGCTTTGATTGTCAAGTATACTGAAATAGTTTACTTTTACCAACATCAAATCTCTAAGCTAATTATCTTAGAAATACCATCCTGCATTGTAACTCCATAGAGAACAGAGGATTCTGTTATAATCGCGTCATTGTGAGTTACAATTATATACTGGCCTGTTTTCATATATCTCTTAACTAGGGAGGCAAGCTTCTCGCTATTTCTCTTGTCTAGGGCAGCATCTACTTCATCAAAGATATAGAAAGAATAAGGCTTATATTCTTGAATTGCAAAGATTAAACTTAGAGCAACTAGAGTTTGCTCTCCTCCCGACAAACTTGCGACATCAAAATATTTACCTTTTCCAACTTTAACTGTTATATCCAAGCCTGCTGCAAATGGGTCTTCTCTATTCTCCAATTCCAAAGAAACGTGGCCTTTTACTGACAATTCAATAAAGTTCCTGTTGAACAATTCATTAATAGAATCTAGTGTTTTGACAAATGTTTTCTTTTTCTTGTGGTCTATTTCTTGCATTATCTTAGTTATCTCAATTTTTTCATTTTCCAGAACAGAAACCTTTTCTGCTATGGAGTCATATTCTTTTTTCATATCTTCATAAACTTCTAGAGCTCTAAGATTAACCGGGCCAATGCTCGCTAGAAAAATTTGAATTTCTCTCAATCTTGCTTCTAGAGCAAATACAGAGCCAGGAATAATCTCAACTATGGAATACTGGCTGAAATCTAAATCTAGGTTTTCTTTTTCTGCATCTATTTTTGCTTTTTCTATCTTTAGATTGTTGATTTCAGCTTCAACCCCCGAAATTTGGGTTTTTATCTCAAATAAGCTTGAATTAAGCTTGTGGATATCTGATTCCAAAGAAGATTTTTTTTCAAGAAGCTTCTGATATCTTTTCTCTAATTCTCTTGACTCATTTTCTCGAATTTCAAGCTCATTTGATTTTTCTTCTGCTTGAATTTCAACATCGCGAAGCTCTTCTTCAAGATTTGATTGAATTCTTGAGCTTTCTTTTATGTTTATCTTTAAATTTTCTAATTCTCGCTCTTTGAATTCAACTTCTGAGTTCAAGTTCTCTTGAGTCCTAGAGGAGATTTCTCTCAATTCGAAGAATAGTTTGTCATATCTAGATTCAACTTCATTTAATTCCTCAAGTTTTGATTCAATTGATTTTTTCTCTTTTTCCATATTTGAGATTTCTGATTTCAACCTTTCTTGTTCAGTAACCAGCTTCTTAATCTGTTCTTTCTTGTCTTCAACATTACCTATTTTGACTGAATCAATTTCACATTTCCCTTTTTTATTTCTTAAACTTGAATTAATTTCAATAATTTTCTTGATCTCATCTTTAAGATTCTTATCAACTGATTTAATCTGATTTTGATAGAAGATTATTTTTTCATCACATTCTGCATATACTTGTGTTAGATGTTCCTGGGTTATCTTGCTCTTGCAGAGGGGACAGATGTCCAGGCTCGAGACCTGTTTTTTTATTTTTTCATAATTTGT
>JAPLYA010000076.1 GCA_026395775.1 Candidatus Pacearchaeota archaeon | reverse complement strand
TGCTCCCTTGGCTATAATCTGTTTGTTTTCTAATTATAACATTTACTGATAAATCGAGAATCTCCTGAATAATAGTACAACCTGGGTTGGAATTATCTTGAGTTATGCAAGAGCTATTCACACTAACAGAAGTATATCCCTTGACTTCTAATGCTCCTGACTCATATATAACATTTCCACATGAAGATATTCCAAGAGCTTCATTTACAATATCTCTTACAGACTGATTAAAATTTTCAATCTCGTTGATAGAATGCCCTGGATTTGGCTTTATAGCATAAGCAATCCCGGTAATAAGGACAACAGCCAGAATTGCAATTATTGTATAAAAAGTTTTATTGCTGAAATTAATTTTAACTTGAACCATCTTTTATGTTATTCTTAAGATTGAAGTGTTTTTAAATATTACTCTTGCTAGTTTAGTTCTCATTTGAAGAGGTAATAGCTAACTTCATTTTGTTAACTTAACTTACAAGATTGGTTGGGATAATTGAAGCAAACAATTTTTTAACCAATGAAAACTTACTACCTGTCAACTGAGATATTTTACTATTTACCAAATAGAAGATAATAACAAAAATTTTCTTTTTCTAGAGATAGAAAAGTTTTATAAACTTCTTTTCTCTTGAAATTAAATGAAAAGGGGGTTAATTTTAGTTTGTATCTTTCTAACATTAGTTCTAAGCTTTAGCTTTGTTTATGCTGATTGTTCAGCAGATCAAACAATATTAAAATTATCTTCTGCTAGCAATGCTCATGGGGCTGTTTGGGATTATAATGTTCCTGGACTTTATAATACTAAAATCTGCTATAGTGATATTTGGGGGCACCCATATGCGGTTGTTACAGGAGAAAATCCTCATTCTTGTTCTACTAATAACAGAGTATTAAGTTTATCTAGTGAGACAAATGCTCATGGCTCGACTAGCCATGATTCAACTTACAATATTGATGTTTGCTACGGAGATTTAACTTGCGAAGTCAAACTTGGTGGAGCAGCTTGTTCTTCTGGATTTAATTTTGTTGCTTCTCTCTCCTCTGCTCTTGGCAATGCCCACTTGTCAAATAGCGCTGATTATACCAATAGAATATGCTGTAAATCAGGAGTCCAAGCTCAGTTGAATGATGCTAAATGGAAGAATATGAATAATCAAGAGATATCTGCTGCAGATAAGGGAGATTCTGTCAAATTAACTGTTAAAGGTATTGGTCTACAGGAAGTTAATTATACTATAAAAAAAGGTGTTGCATTTTGGTTTGACAGAAAGGTTGGAACATTGTCTTCTACATCTGGAGAATTAATATGGCAAGCTGGAAAAGATAAAAATGGTAATCTTGAAACAGGAACTTATTATTTTATTGCTAATCTTGCAGATGGAACTTCGAAAACATCTGGACATCTTGGTGTGGTAGAGGGACCTAATGATCCTATTGAAGTAACAATATTCAAACCAATTGATAAGCAGATTTATTTTTTAAATGAACTTCTCAATTTCAGCATGCTTGCAAATGATTCTGATGATGCGATATATTACTCGTGGAATCTTGGAGATGGAACAGTAAAAGTTGGAAATGGCTTGACAAAAGGAAATTCCGCATTTGAACATGCTTACTCTAGTGCGGGACAGAAAAATATTTTCTTAAATGTTTGGAATAGCAGGGGGCAGAATATAACTAAAAGAGTTGCAATACTTGTGATTAATTCAAGTTACATTTTGGCATATATTGATAAGCCCGAATTTCAGGGAGATTATTTTGACAAAATTATTAAATTTAATGCAATAAGCAGCTATGCTGTTGATTATAACCATGAAACAGGAACAATTACTTGCTTGATGGGAAATTGTCCAAGTCAATCTGAGGGCTGTCCTACTCCAACAGGTTGCCATATTAATGTAACAGGAACTCCAAAAGGTTATGACAATGCTAACTTCACATGGATATTTTATAATAGCCCAATAGCAAATATTACAGGCAATGGAA
>JAPLYA010000092.1 GCA_026395775.1 Candidatus Pacearchaeota archaeon | reverse complement strand
GATCTGCCACTAAACTGGCGAGCTTTGAAAAATCTCAAACTGATTCTTGAGGAAGGTCCGCATACCAATTAAAAGTTAGAAAACGAAAGTTTTCCTGTCGTGAGGCAGAGCTCCAGAACAGAAACGACACAGCTCTTGTTGAGCTATGAATCATGCGATAAGCTAAGAAACAAGAGAAATGATGAAACGGCTGTCTTAACTGGTACAACTCTTCGCGAGGCACAGATTAATGTCAGCACAAATTGTTCGTCTTGCAACTTCAAAATCGCAAGATTTTGACAGTCATCAAAAATCGAAAATTTTTGAGAAAGAAACGAAATTTGACAGAATGTGGCCTATTTCTGACTCGCCTATTTTTATTATTTTTCAGAAAGATTTATTAATAATAACAAACTAAATTAATTATGGAATATCAGGAAAAGAGAAGTGGCACGGACTGGATTCCTTTTTTTGGATGGGGAGCCTATATTCTTAAAAATCGGGGCGCTGTTAAAATTGGAGGGGAAGTTGCAGATAGTGCCACAAAGAGAGCAACGAAATTGACATTGGTTAATGCAGCATATGTAGTAGGTTTAATTCTCACTGCAGCAGGATTAGAAAAATTGCTTAATCAATAAACCTATTTTTTAGAAAACAAAAAAGCTTAAAAGCCCTAGTTCTTAAGTAATTTTGGGAGTGTCCGCTGAATTAACAGTGGGAATATAGCCATAAGTGTAGCTCAGTGGGAGAGCACACGGCTGAAGACCGTGGAATTGCCTAAAAAACAATGCGGATTGTCGCGTGTTCGATTCACGCCACTCCCATTTATATTCTTTGAGAAGTAAAAGATAAGCTGAAGCTTTTGTTAACTTTTTAATTGGTTACCAAAGTTGTTTAAACCAACCAATACAATTTTTCTCGCGGCGAATAAGTTTTTGATTTTATCAATTATAAAAAATCACTCGTAGTTGACGAGCAGGAGGAACCAACGAAGAGACTAAATTTTATTGAACCCGAACGATAGTGAGGGCGAGATAATAAGGTTTTTAAACAGATGAAAACTAGATTATTAAAAGAGGAAAACAAAAATGATGTGTTGTAATTGTGAGATAAACCCTTGGATGAAAGTTTTGCATATTATTGCAGTACTTTTGTTAATATGGGCACTCTGGAGTCATAGAATTTGGTTGATTGCGGTTATTGTGGTATTGTGTATAATCTGCCACGCAGTCAAAAAAACAAAATCGACTCAAGTTACTCGAAAGAAAAAGAGATAAGAATCTAATGGCAAATAAAAAAGGGGCTGTAGAATTATCAGTAAGTACTATTGTTATAATTGTTCTAGCTATGTCTATGCTAATTCTAGGAATGGTGTTAGTAAGAAGCATTATGTGCGGGGCTATTGGGATGACTGGGACTATTAATACAAAAGTTAATGGGGAGATTAATAATCTATTTGATGCAACAGGAGCAGAGGTTGCATGTATTGGTGCAGGAGAAACACCTGTTGCCTTGGTTCCTGGGAAAACAAATACAATATACTGCTCTATAAAAGCTGACAAGACAGCTGAATATAACATCAAAGTTAAGAGTATAGAAGGCACAAGCTACAAAGAAGCTGAAATAAGAAAGTGGATTGTTGGAGATGACTTTTACAAAAGGACTGTTGCTCCTGGCGATGATGCTCCTAAGAAATTCTTGAGGTTAGATATCCCAAGTAACGCAAATCAAGACTCAATAATAATTGGGGTAGAAGTTTACAAAGAGGGCAATCTTATCTCGAGTCCAGATTTGGATTTTAAGATACAAAGCCTGGGGCTAATCAAAGCTACTGTTTGTTAAAGTTTAAAAGTTTGGTTTTCTTGATCAAGATATGAAAATTCTAGCAATAGGCGACTTTCATGGAAGATTTCCTGAGAAGCTCTTTAGTAAGATAAGAAAAGAGAAGTTTGACTTAATTATTTCTACAGGTGACTTCTGCGGGAATAAAGAACTGGGAAAGCTGTTTTTCAGATATGTTTACGGAACAGACAAGAGGCTTGAGGAATTTATAGGTAAGAAGAAGACCAATCAACTCGACAAAAAGAATTTTGAAGCGGGAATTGAGATTATGAAAAAACTCTCTAGCTTAAATGCTAAGATAATCGCTGTTCGGGGAAACTGGGATCCTCAGAATTTCCAGGATATTGGATTTTCCAAGGAAATTGACATGTATTCCAAGAGATTCTTGAAAGAAGCTGAAAAAAATGATGTTGAAATTATTGATTTCAAGAATACTAAATATGAAAGTTTTAATTTTATTGGCTATCCAAGATCAACTTATCCTGGAAAAATAACAAAAAAGATTAAAGAGAAACTTAGAAAAAGAAATGAAAAAAAAGTTAAAGAAAGAATTAGGAAGACAATAGCTGACAATAAGAAATATTTCCAGATGTTTAATAAAATCTCTGACAATAAAACTATTTTTATAATACATAACTGCCCTTATAACACTAAGCTAGACAAAATAAAAAAAGGTATAATGAAAGGAGAGCACTATGGGAGTTGGCTTGCCAAGCTAGTTATTAAAAAATTAAAACCAAAATTAGCAATCTGCGGGCATATGCACGAAAATCAAGGAAAGTGCAAGATTGGCAAGACAATTGTGGTTAATCCTGGGGCAGCTTATGATGGA
>JAPLYA010000106.1 GCA_026395775.1 Candidatus Pacearchaeota archaeon | reverse complement strand
ATGTTTAAAAAGTTTAAAAATGTTATTAAAATGAAAGAATCCTCATAGGTGATGCTTTTGTTAACTTTTTAATTGAGCGAGCATTGGTGTTAATTATTCGAACCAATGAAAACCCACTATCGGTTTACTGAAATGGTTTACCCCTTTATCTCTCAAAAACTTTAAAAATACCTTTCTCTTGAGTAAAAAGTAAAAGAGGAAAAAATGAGCAATGCTGTTTTTCATATTATATTTGCAATCTTTATAGCCGAGATTATTCGTGAGTTTATTAGAAGGAAAAAATTCCCAATTATGTATGTTTTTATTGCGGGATTAGCTGGCATATTGCCAGACTTAGATGTTGTTGCATTCTGGATTTTGTACTTTTTTGGATTTACAATTGAACAAGTGCATAGAACTTTTACACATACCCTATTTTTGCCAATGATTTTTTTGATATTTGCAGGAATAAGCTGGAAATTTAAGAATAAATCCTTAGGAAGACATCACTTAAAACTTCATACTATTTTTTTGATGATTGCCTTGGGAAGTTTTATTCATCTGATATTAGACGCAATTATAGTGGGGAATATAATGCCTTTTTACCCTTTCTTTAAACTTACCGTAGGGCTTAATCTAGTTACTTATCTGCCCTATGCTCTCCAACAGATAGCCTTACCTTGTTCAGATGCTGGAATCTTTATCCTCTGGCTTGTTTGGCTTGAGTATAAGCATAAGATAAGTGACTTTATTTGATTTCAGAATTAATAACTAACTGCTGTTTTTGTATACTTAACTTGTAAGCAAGGGGGTTAATTGTTCCAACCAATCAGCCGTGACTTGTAAGTATACTAAAAATAGTTTTATTTTACTAATCAGAATGTTTATAAATATCCTTAGATTTAATCAATTATGAAGAAAAAAGTGGTGAAGAAAATGAAAGAGAAGTCTAGCAACAGCTTGCTTGTTAAAAAATTCTTCAAAGATTCTGCTCTTCCCGAGTATATGATGAAAGGCGATGTTGGTCTAGATATTAGAGCTAATGAATCTATAAGTTTAAGACCAATGGAGCAGAAAGCAGTTAGAACAGGAATCGCAATAAAGATTCCAGAGGGTTGTGTTGGTCTGATTAGAGATAGAGCTGGAATTGTTAGCAAGATGAATGTTCATACTGCAGCTGGAACATTCGACCCAGACTATAGGGGAGAAGTTTCTATTATGCTCGTAAATTTTTCAGACGAGACTGTTGAGATTGAGAAAGGAATGAGAATAGCTCAGCTAGTTGTAATGCCTGTTGTCAAAGTTAAAGTTAAGGAAGTTGCCAAGCTTCCAGTTACAGAGAGATATGACAAGGGCTTTGGAAGTACCGGCATGAAAGAGAAGTTAAAAGAATTCAACAAGTTGGATAAAGCTGTTGAGAGAGTTGAGGAGGAAGAATGAAAGCGTGGTTGAAGGGCGGAATAATCGCTGGTATTTTCTGGATAATTCTTTTTTTAATGAATATGCGAGGATGGAATCAAATGATAACTATTATAAATGTGCCAATAATTGATATAATTTTTATATTTCTTTTTTATTTAATGGTCTTTTTTTTAATTGGGGGGTTGTTAGGTTTAATAATTGGTTTAATTGCTAATAAATTAAAATCTAAACCAAATAGGGCAAAAAGATGAAAATTAAAGATATAATGAACAAAGCAGTGGCAATAGACCACGATATCAAGCTTAAAGAAGCAGCCAGAATTATGGCTGATAAGAATATTGGAAGCTTGATTGTAATAAACAAAGAAAAAATTCTCGGCATTATCACCGAAAAAGATATTATGGATAACATTTCCAGGTTAGATTCAAAAATTTCTAGTGTTATGACCAAAAATGTTGTTACAATTGATCAAGAAGAGAGTGTTGATAATGCGGCGAGGACAATGAGAGACAACAAGATAAAAAGACTGCCTGTTGTTAAAAATGAGAAACTAGCTGGAATAATCACAGCAACAGATGTTATTGCAAATTGTGATGATTTGAATGAGAACTTTTTCTTTGAATAAGTTTTTTGGTAATCAAAATCCAACCTCTGGTTCTTCAAATAGATATATGTGTGCGTTATATAGCTGGCTAGCCCCATCTTGAGGAGTTAGTCTTAAGACCCTTCTTCGAGAATATGACCAATACTTCCCGATTTCAATTCCATTTCCTGCCAATAGCTTAAATTCTCGCCCTGCTTGGATTTCATCACGAGATAATCCCAATGAAACAAGTTTTTGAGTAATCTCCCTCTGAGATAATGGTTCATCTTCGAATTCGCCTAAAAAGTTAACTATCTCCCAGCTCCTTAATCTAAAATTCCCGCTTCCATGACATCCTGTTTGTGCAAATTCTTTACTATGTTCGACCAGCATTAATATAACTAAGTTTAACACTATTTAAGGATTTATTTATAAGAAAATATATATTATTTCTCAATCTCGCTAGTTCTGATATATTCTAGTTTCAACTTCTCAAGAATATCTAAAACTTGCTGTTTTTCTGCAGATTTTCCCAGACCTTTCCAATCAATTATTATCTTGGGATTTTTCTCCTGAGTTTTAGCTAGTGCTTCTTTTATCATTGATTCAGAAAACGGTAGCATATATTCTGGAATAATGTGCGAAATTGCATAATTGCTATTTAGCTGGATCTTATTGAAATTAGAACAATAATGAGGCCCGCCCAAACCAATTGCTGGAATCCAACTCTCGCTTTTCCCAGAGTTAATAATGTTTATTGAATCTTTAATTGTTTTTGCAATTGATTTTCCTGCCTGTTTATCCTGCCAGTTAGCTTCATTGCTCCCTATCTCAATGAATAAACACGGCTTCTCAAGATAAGGACCGTGATGAGTACATTCTAGTGTGGCTTGCCATCCTTCTGGAATATTTTTATTCAGTTCTTGGAAGAATGTTTTTAATATAAAAGCAGATGTTAAGCAGATTTTTCCTTCTTTCCCCCCCAAATCAGCTTGTTTCCAGTTGCCAGGAGCATGAACAGACAACATTCTTTCTTTGTTGCCTCGATGTGTTGTAGCAAAAATTATAAAATCTGCATCTAACTTCTTGTCAATATTCTCCAGATAAATGCTTCTTTCTTCTGTTGCTATTGACTCGATTCCTAATTTTTCTAACTCGCTAGCTATATTTAATCCAGCAAAATCTGGATTTGGGGTTATAATTGCGAATTTCGTTTTCATTAAGCTTAAAAATACAAAGGATTTAAATAGCTTATGATAAAAGAGTTATTAATAATTATAATCTTAATTTTAGCATTCCCGGTCGGTTACTTTCTTGCTTATTTTTGTAAAGAAGAATTAGTTTCGGGAAGAAAATGGTTTCTTAGTATATCAATTCTAGGTTTTGTTGCAGGAATAATATTTTTATTTTTCAATCTTGTTTCAAGCTTAACTTGTTTCTTTATTTCCATAGTTAGCTTTGTTTCATTCTGTAAATCTTATGATAAAAGATTTACGAAGAATTAAATGATAAACTGCTGTTTTTGTATATTTGGTAATTGTGTTTATTGGCTTGGAAATTGAACAACCAATCGGCTGTGACTTTCTTGTTTACAAAAATAGTTTATTTTTACTTCTTTATTTCTTGAAGAAATTTGAAGTTATAGAGATGACCCATTTCCAATGTAGTAGGAAATGAAGAATAACTAAAGCTACAAAAATCCAACCAAAAGTTGAGTGTAATCCCCCCCTTTGGGAGTTCAGAGCAGTTAGGATTATAATTATAAAACTAATTGCCATTAGAATATCTACAAGATAATTTAATTTTGGTGTTGGCATTTTTTATATTTATTTTTAATAATTCTCAGCTAGAACTTCATAGAAAGCTTGAGGATGTTTGCAAGCAGGGCAGATTTTTGGAGCTTCTTTCCCTTCATGCACATAACCACAATTTCTGCAGTGCCATTTTACTATTTTATCTTTTTTAAAAACTTGATTATTCTTAACATTCTCAAGCAATTTCCTGTATCTTTTCTCATGTTGTTCTTCAACCTCAGCTATTTGTTTAAATGACTCTGCAATATCTTTAAGCCCTTCTTGTTCTGCTATCTTTTGGAATTCTGGATATATACTTGAGAATTCCATCTTTTCACCTTCTGCTGCTGCAAATAGATTTTCCTTTGTATCCCCGATTCTACCAGCAGGATATGTAGCGGTTATCTCCAGATCTCTGCCTTTCAAATAATCAAAGAAAATTTTAGCGTGTTCTTTTTCATTTTCAGCTGTTTCTAGGAATATTGCTGAAATCTGCTCGAAGCCAGCTTTTCTAGCTACAGAAGCAAAATAAGTATATCTATTTCTGGCTTGTGACTCTCCAGCAAATGCCTTCAATAAGTTCTTTTCTGTTTCACTTCCCTTAAGTTCCATAATCATTATAATCCAAAGCAGTTTAAAAACCTTATTAAATATTTTCTCTGTTAACTTATCGGTTGGTGGCAATGACTAAAAGAGTATAGAAAACAATTTAAACATCAAAATTATGGGTTTTTATGCCTTACAAATGTCTAAAATGTGGAAGTGAAGAAACAGAGGTTTTAGTTCCTAAAAGGTTTGAAGCAGAGGCAGTTTTTTATCCTGATGAAAAGGGTAAGATTGATGATAGTAACATAGCATTCGGGACAAAAGTAGAAGATGTAGGAAGACTCCTATGTTGTAAAAAATGTGATAATTCTGGTTCGCTAACTGACAGAAGCAAATTTTCTGTTGTTCCAGATAATGCTTGATTAATAAAAGTAGTTTTGGTAGGTTTTAAAAATAAGTATTTCTTTGCTTTTCTATGGAAGCTGAACAGCTTAAAAAAGAGATACGGGAATTAATCACTTACTTTAAAGAGAACTCTCAAAAATATAAGAATGAACAAGAAGCAAACACAGAAACAGACTTAGTTGAGCCATTATTCAAGCTTCTCGGATGGGAAAAAGGAAGTTTTACCAAAAGAGAGTCTGCTCGTAGAGAAGGCAAAAAAGGTTATCCTGATTATGCATTTAAAATTGATGGAAGAATTGCTTTTTTCTTAGAAGTTAAGAGAGTAGGCATACCTTTAGAAAAAGAAGCAGACAAGCAAGTTATCTCTTATGCCCTATCTAAAAGAGTTCCCTTTGCCGTTTCTACTAATTTTGAAGAATTAAAGATTTTTTGTGTAGAGCAGGAAAATGCTACAACACAGATTTTTAGAGTTTTCAAGAAGCCAGAGGATTATATCTCTAACTTACAAAACTTAATGCTTTTGTCTAAGGAAAGTTTTGAGAAAAATCTTATCTTAAAAGAAGCTGAAAACGAAGGCAGATTAAAGAAAAGAATGTCTATGGATAAAATACTTCTTGAAGACTTAATACATATAAGAAAACTTATTGCAGATGACATAGAAAAAACTTATCCTAAAAAATATGAAGTTAATGATAAGGAAGAGATTGTTCAAAGAATTATAGACAGATTAATTTTTATAAGAAGATGTGAAGATGTAGGGATTAATCCTGAAAATCTTTATTTAGAAGAAGTAAAACATCTTCCAGACAATAAAGCATATCCTAAATTAAAAGAGATTTTTGGAAAGTATAACCAGATGTATAATAGTGGTTTGTTTGCTATTGGTGTTGATAATGATTGTGATATTATTAAGATAGATGGATTAATCATAAAGAAATTAGTTGGTTATCTTTATGAATCTAAAGACAAGCAGTATATCTATAATTTTGATTGGATTGACGCAGATGTTTTAGGGCAAGTCTATGAGCAGTATTTAGGCAATATATTAGAACTAACAAAGTCAGGAAAAGCTAAACTTAAAGACGGACAGGCACACAGAAGGGAGTCAGGAATTTACTATACTCCTACTTATATTGTGGATTATATAGTAAGAAATACTTTATTAGAGGCACTAAAGAATAAAAAAGTAAAGCCACAAAATATAAAGATTTTAGATTGTGCCTGTGGTTCTGGCTCTTTCTTAATTAAAGCATTTGATTATCTGTATGAGAATTTATCTTCTAAAGAAGAGATGAAACAGCAGAAAATAGATAGTCAAGGGGCTTATTCAATTAAGACAGAAATATTAAAGAAGAATATCTTTGGTGTGGACTTGGATAACAAGGCAGTAGAGATAACAAAGCTAAATCTTCTGCTAAAAGCTTCAGAAAAAGGCAGGAAACTGCCAGAAGAAGTAGATTTACATATCAAGCACGGGAACAGCTTAATAGATAATGAAAAGCTATATCCCAAAGATGCTTTCAAATGGGAAGGCGATTTTAAAGAAGGCAGTTTTGATGTTGTTATAGGAAACCCCCCATATATAAGAAATACCGAATTATCAGAAAGCGATAAAATCTTTTTTAATAATAAATATTTGAGTGCAAATGGACAATATGATATATTTGTTTTGTTCTTTGAACTCGGAATAAAACTCTTAAAAAATCAGGGGTATCTTGGTTTTATAACCTCTAATAAGTTTATAGCGAGTGATTATGGAAATAAATTAAGAGATTTTATACTCAAAAATTGTAAAATAAAATGTTTAATTGATGTTTCTAATTTGAAAGTTTTTAAAGATGCTTCTACATATCCAGTAATCATAATTCTACAAAAAGATAATTTAGATACTAATAGAGAAAACAATATCATTGTTTTTCAGAAAATAGAAGATGTAAATGATATTTACTCAAAAAATAACATTATAAAAATAAAACAATCAAAATTTAGTAAAGGGAATGATAATCGTTTCCTTCAAAATGTTGAAAATAAAAAAGAATTAATAGCTAAAATAGAACAAGACAGCAGTAAAATTGGTAGCATATTCAAATGTCAAAGAGGTTCTCCAAAGAATAAGATAAAGATAATTGATATAAAATCTAAGCAATCCTTGAATTGTATTTTTTCAAAAGATGTCAGCAATTATTATTCCAAGACTTCTAATAAGTTCTTTATAGTTTCAGAACTACAAAATAACATTTTGTCTAATGAAAAGATATTGATACCAAGAACGGTTTTAAGTTTAAAGGCGACATATGATGAGGGCAACCATTTTATTATGGATAGAATTTATTATTTGATACCAAATGAAAAGAATAAGCTAAATATTAAATTTGTAGTGGGTTTGTTAAATTCTAAACTAATGGACTTCTATTATAAAGTTAATTTTGGCACAACCCATATCGGTGGGGGATATCTTGATTTAAGAGGAACACAGATACAACAATTACCTACAAAAAATGTCTCTGAATCTCAACAGCAGGGCGTCATACAAATGGTAGATAAAATTCTTAATTATAACAAAGAATTAATAAAATTAGGAGATAAGACTACATCTGAAACCAAAGACTTGAATGACAAAATAAATATCTTAAACAAAGATATTAATGAAGAAATTTATAAATTATATGAAATAACAGATAAAGAAAAAGATATTATAGAAAGAAGTTTGAAATGAAGTCGGAAACATTAATCTATGGCAGAGAAATATTAAGTATGTTAGACGGAAAAGGAAGGATAGAAATTCCTACTTTTGAAGAAGAATGTAAACTAAAAGGAGGTGAATTAAAAGAATTATTAAAATACTTAGACGGAAAAGGTTATCTTAAATATCGTTTAGGGCTATTTGTAAATGATTCTAAGATTTCTGAATCAAGTATAGAACTTTTACCAAAAGGGATGGAAGTAGTTTTAGGAAAAAGAGATTATTTTACTGAAGGAGAAAAAGCTGTTGAAAAAAAAGATAAGATAAAAGTTATTTTTGATAGCAATATTTATGATTTAATTGCTGATGGAAGCTTAAATATTGATTTACTCTCTAAAAGAAAAGAAGATTTTGAGTTTTATATCACTCATATCCAAACAGATGAAATAAACAAATGTTCTAATGAAGATAAAAGAGCAAGATTATTTTTATTTACAACTAAATTATCTCCGATTGTTATTCCAACAGAATCATTTATTTTAGATAAGTCAAGATTAGGCGAAGCAAGGTTAGGAGATGCAAAGATATTAAATGAAATAAGGAAAGAAAATTTGAACCATACAGAAGACGCTTTAATTGGGGAAACCGCAATCAAGAATAATTTGCTTTTGGTAACAGAGGATAATCAATTAAAAAATAAGATAAATTCGCTTAATGGTAGAGCAATAAGTTTAGAAGACTTTAAAAAAATGTTAAAATAATTGATAATGCAGAAATTTAACGCTTTTTCTTTCTCGGCTCTTTATCCCATCTTGCTGACTTACATTTAGGGCAGATTAGTGGCTTTTCTTTTGGGCTTCTTGGTTGCCATTCGTTGCCACAATTATTACATTTATACCCTTTTACGCAAATTTCTATTTCTGGCATAAAAATATAGGTTTTCTGCCTTTATAAATCTTTACTATCTAAAGTAATACTTTGATAGTGATAACTTTACAAACGATACATTTATATAGTAGTATTACTATATATAGTTATACTAAATAAGGTAAATAAGATGACAAATAAAATAATATGCCCAGAGTGTAAAAGCAAGGAAGTAATTAAGTGGGGCAAGAGGAATACAGAGAATAGAGGCAAAATCCAGAGATATAAGTGTAAATCCTGCTCTGAAACCTTTGTAAATGACGCCTTTTTTAAGATGAGAAATAGCCCAGAAAAGATAACCTGTGCTTTAGATTTGTTTCACAGAGGATTAAGCACAAGAGAAGTGCAGGAACACTTTAAGGCGTTTCATCCTCATAATAGCTCTTGGGTAAGTATTTACAAATGGGTTAAGAAATACAGCTTAAAGATAGCTAATTTTACTGACAGCTTGAAAGTTCAGACAGGAAGCTACATAGAAGTTGACGAAATGGAATATCACAGGCGAAAAAGTCATAAAAGAAAATTAGGAATTGATAAAAATTGGTTTATAGACTCAATAGATGTAAAAACAAGATTTATGATAAGTTCTGCCTTTGTTAAAAATAGAAGCAAAATTAATATTAAAAAAGTCCTAACAAAAATCAAAGATAAATCAGGACAACAAGTTAAGGTTATCACAACAGATGGCTTACAGCTTTATGCAGACTGCATTAAGAAAGTTTTTGGTTATTATAATTTGAAGAAAGGATTAGTTAATCATAATGTTGTTAATGCAAGTCAAGGCGAGGGCTTTAACATATGGGTTGAGAGAATGCACAACAGCATACGCCAGAGAACTCACGGATTTAGAGGGCTACACGGCTCTGTTGAAAGTGCTTATGCTTTAATGAAAGGACAAGAAATATTTTACAATTTTGTCAAAAAGCACGAAGCCCTAAAAGGTAAAACTCCTTCGGAATTGGCTATACCTTCTTTGCAGTTTGAAACGCCTAACAGATGGCTTGAATTGATACAAATTGCTAATAGAAACTAAATCCTCTTAATTTCTTTTGCTTTATCTTCTAATTTCTTGCTAAAATACAAAAGAATACCAATACCCACTAAAAATAAGATTAAAATTAAATTTGTTTTGGTTAAGTTTACCTCTGGGGGTAATTTGTCTATTAGAATTATTGATATTATTGCTGTTCCGATAAGAACGAGGGCTACATTTTGTTTGCTTAGTAAATGATTGTATTCTAAGTCCTTAATGTTCTTTAGTTTCTGCTTTTTGTCTAACATTTTACAAAATATCTAAGAAATATACAAACCCCAATAATGTGATAATTCCCCCCACAACAAAGCCACTAATAGTAAAACCCATTCCGAGTTTTATTATTGGCGTGGAAATCATTAATAGAACTCCAATAATCATAGCGATAATTGAAGCAAGTTTCTGATTTTTCTTTCTTTTAAATGGGAATAAAACCATTTCACCCTCGTTTTCGTTGCTATGAGTATGATTATCATACTTTAAAACCTTTCGTTTTTTGAATTTTTCTTCAATTTTCCTCATTTTCAAATCCCGCCACCAACCGATAAGTTAACAGAGAATGGTTTTAAGAAAAAGGGGGTTATTCGGTTATTTTATGAATAACAAAAGCTAAAAGAACAAGCACTAAAACACCGACTATGGATAACGCCCAAATCCATCTGTTATCTTCAGGAGTGATTGGGGGAGTAATTCCACCATTTATTATAGCTTTGAGCCATATGCCTAATTGAATTATAGAGTTTCCTTCTTGTGCCTGTCTGAAGATTATGACTCCATGATACTCTCCTGGAGTGGAACCCTTCAAACATACCTCTACTTCCCTCATATCTAAAGTTAAATTTTTAGGATAAGTCAACGTAAGATTATGAGCACTTGCAGGAGTCTGAAAGTTATAGACACTCCAATTTACAGATTTATTCTCTGCCCAATTATCGAAAACAGTAATCATCGGAGAATCTGATGATAAATGAATAATGCCACAAGCCTGTTGATTTATTGATAAATTAAAAATAAGGGAGGTTGGAGAAAAGCCTATTGCAGAAACAGAGCTTACCATAAAAGCCATAGAAACAAAAGTTAAAAGAGCCAACAAAACTAATTTAGACCCCATTTTTTCTCTTAACATTGAAGTTTTTGAACTATTTAAATTTTCGCTTTTCATTTTAATACCCCTGCCAGTAAAGGCATTGCATACCCATTGAACCAGACATTGAACATGAATCTATATTACTATTAAATGAATCTTCGCCTGAATATTGATCGTAAGCTACACAACTTGTAGGATATAACAATCCATAAACAGATTCTACAATAGTCCACCCGTAATCAGGCAACCAAACTTCAACCCATGCATGAGGACCTCCGCCGAAAACAACCCTGTTATCTTCTATGACTTTATTTATTGGAAGTGGGAAGCCTTCTTTTGTTCCAGATATTGATAGCGCTTGGCAATTAGCTAAGGATATCGCACACCCTACGCTTGATCTTGCAGGTATTCCAATCCCCCTTAACAAAGCAAT
>JAPLYA010000025.1 GCA_026395775.1 Candidatus Pacearchaeota archaeon | reverse complement strand
TATTTTATTTTTTATAATTATGGTTGTATTTTTTAGTTTAGTTTTTGCTAAGGCTGGAGTAATTTTCAGCACATATTCCTACGGCGCAATAAACTCGAGTCAAATAAGTTCTTTGGGGAAAAATTTATTTGCAGATGGAATGAATTTGACAGAAGTTCAAGTGAATAATCAAACATTTTACATTCCAACAAGCCAGAAGAACTCTAGTGGATTGATTCTAGCTTACTTTGATTCTCCTGCATTAAAAGTTGGTTTGCGGGGAACTATAGTTCAGATTGACAACCAGGAAATTAAAGAAAGTGCTGATTTGAAGAGAATCTTGGAAACAAAGAAGCCCGAGGATATTGTTTTTGTAAAAACTTTGCTTGCAAATGGATCTTTACAGAGGTATAATATAAAACTTGAAGAAAAGCCAGGGAATTCAAGCCAGGCTTATATCGGGATAGCCTTGCCAAGCGCATATTCTTCCTCTACATTTATGGGAAAATTAAGGGGGAAAATAACTTTTTTTAAAAGCCCAGATACTTACTATAAACCCAAAATCAATGGGGATTTTGTTATTTTTATCTACAATCTGCTGTGGTGGATGGTTTTAATTAATCTAAGTGTTGCCCTAGGAAATATGCTCCCTCTAGGGATATTCGATGGGGGAAGATTCTTCTATCTGACTGTTTTAGGGCTAACAAAATCAGAGAAAATTGCAAAAAGGGCATTTAAAATTTCAACTGCAATTTTACTTACGGCTTTTGCATTACTAATTGTTCTTTGGTTTGCAAGTTTGTAAAAAACTTAAATCGCGGGAAAAACAGTTTTTGGTTAAAACAATTGCTCGCTTTGTTCTCAAGTATACTAAAATAGGTTATCATTTAACAAAATATTTCAATTACCTCTAGAATCTTTATACAAAGATTTAAAACAATTCTTAGTTTATAGAATTTGGGCTTATAGTATAGTGGTAATACGCATCGTTCGCAACGATGAGACTCGCGTTCGATTCGCGATGGGTCCATTTCTTATTAAAATCATCAAAAAAATAAAAGTTAACTATAGAATACTTGGAAATGTTATATTTCTTTGTTCAATTTTATAAATTATATCGACGGTAAATATTAATTAAAAATTATAAATCTTCCAATCTGTCGATAAATAGAAAGGTATTTAAAGAAAAAATTCCTATAAATTATAATTAAATTTAGTAAATTCAAAAACAAAAAAGAGGTAAAGAAAATGGCAAAGAAAAAAAAGAAGAAAAGATAATTTTGGTTAATCTTCTTTTTTATTTTATTTTTAATTTTTAACAATAAAGTTTATATTCTTATTCTTTTTATTCTTACTATGAAAGCTAGAGATATCTTAAAATCTCAGAAATCTGCAAAAAAAGATATTTCTGATGACTGTCAAAATGCGAGAAGCATTTTGAAGGCACAGCATTATGCACTCATCGGAGAGCACTCCGCGATTCAAATATGCAGATGGGCAAAAAAATCATTAATAGACGCGGGCTGTTGCTATAAAGAAAAATTTTATGGAATTCATTCTCATGAATGCTGCCAAATGTCTCCCTGGATTGCCTGCGATAACAAATGCTTGCATTGTTGGCGGCCGATAGAACTCAATTCTAAACTGAACTTCAATAAGATAAAAAAAGATTCTCCTAAAAACATAATTAAAAGCTGCATTTTAAATCAAAGAAAAATGCTCTCTGGATTTAAAGGAAATAAAAAAATAAATATAAAAAAGTGGCTTGAAGCCCAGAATCCAAGAAATTTTGCTATTTCTCTTATTGGAGAACCAACTTTATATCCCAAACTTGCAGAACTAATTTTAGAATTAAAAAAACAGAAGAAAACCAGCTTTCTAGTTACAAATGGATTATATCCTGAAAAACTAAAATTGCTTGAGAAAAGAAATGCATTGCCTACTCAACTTTATGTTTCATTAAATTCCTCAAACAAAGAACACTATAAAAGATGGCACAGATCCAAATTAAAAAATGCCTGGGAAAAATTTAACAAAACTCTCGAATTAATGAGGAAATTAAAGAAAAAAACAAGAACAGTTATAAGAATGACTTTAGTTAAAGATGAAAATATGAAAGATGATATGATTAAAGATTATGCGAAATTAATAAAAAAAGCTCAGCCAATGTTCATTGAAGTCAAGGGTTTTATGTCCATCGGGTATTCAAGAAAAAGATTTCCCTATGAAAAGATGCCAAGACACGAACTTGTTAAGGAATTTTCAAGAAAATTGTTAAAATTCCTACCAAAATACAAGTTGCTAGATGAGAAAAAAGAATCTGCGGTTGTTCTTCTAGGAACTAGTAAGAAAGATATGAAGATTAAGAATTAAGCTGCTAAAACAGCTTCTAATTCTTTTTTTCCTTGGGGCGTTAAATCCCCTCTTCCTAAATTAAGAGTTTGATTCTGTTGCTCTATTGGAGTTCCTTTTTCGAATTCAGAGTATCCATTGGCTATCTTGCCTCGACTGCTTACTTGATAATACCAATAATGTGCATTTAATTTGGTAGGGTCTTCTGTTGTTTGTATTACCAAAACTCGATTATGAGAGGGGGAGTAAGATTGAACTGTAACAGCCCCATCTGAATTTTTTCTCCTATTAAAATAAGTTGGCTCTATAGATCCTTTTTTATCTTCTGCAATAAGATACTCTCCGCCCCTGCCTTCAAAAACCCTTCTCGGAATTCTCCTAGATTGTTTTGGTAATTTTGCAATTTTTTTTATCATTGTTGAATAAATCTTTTTCTATATTTAAAGATTATTATGTTACAATATACACTTTTTTTTAAAAAAACACCACCCCTTCTTTAGTTAAAGCTGTAAATCTAACACCAACTGGAATTGATAATAAAGCTGAAATTAAAGCCATATGCTCCTTGCCATCGCCAGAAGCAATTGATAAAGCAACTTCTGTTCCCTGAAATTTATCCTTCAGCTTTTCTAGAATTTCTTGTTTTAATTCCAGGATTCCTTGGCTTGTGTTAACTCTAATAAACTCGTGCTCTTTATCCAAAGAGAATTTTTCAGCAAACTCGCTTCCAATCAATACAATTTTGTCCCATTCCCCTCGATTGACTAAGCCTGCGACTTGGCCCCAGGTTCCTTTGCCAGAAGATAATAAAGCAATTAGTTCCATTTTTAGAATAAAGAATTAATTATTTTAGTTACATAGTCTGTTACAGAATTCTTGACAGAATCATTTTTTATATATGCTATAAAAAAACTTGCTGCAATTCCAAATAGAATGGCTAATTTTAGGGTATATACTAAAGCCTCTTGCCGTAATCTCTTTAAATCCACCATCAGTTCTAACCTAGTTATCTTTTGATCTAAATTTCTTACTTTTTCTTCAAGCATTATTAAGTTTATTTCTAGGCATTTATAAGGATTTATGTTCTCTAGCAGACAAAAGATAAGTTTATAAATCCAGGAAAATAGAGACTTTTGCGTAAACTACATCGCTCAATGCTATTTTCTGGCACCAAGCGCATAACTTCAGAAATGCAAATTTCTGAGAGCATTCAAAAATCCAAAGCTATAAAGATTTTTGATGTGTAGTAGCAATAAGTCGAGGTTATAATGAACAAACAGGATATTATAAAAGCACTTGGAGAAATAAGAAAAGCTGAAAAAAGAAAGTTCAATCAGTCTGTTGATTTAATTGTAAATCTAAAAAATTTTGATATAAAGAAAGATTCTGTTAATTTAATGGTTAGCCTCCCTAATAAAATAAAAGATTACAAAATAGCTGCTTTTCTGGTTGATAAAAGCAAGTTTATTGATTCTATAGCCAAGAACGAGTTCGACAGATACAAAGACAAAAAGGGTATAAAGAAACTTGTTAAAGCCTATGATTTTTTTATGGCTTCGGCAAGCCTAATGCCGTCGATAGCTAGCACTTTTGGAAAATATCTCGGCCCAGCAGGAAAAATGCCGAATCCCCAGCTTGGGATAGTTAAAAGCGAGACAGAGCAAGATATAAAAGATACTGCAAAGAAATTTGAAAAAATACTCAAGATAAAAAGCAAAGAGCCAAGCCTAAAATTTTCAATTGGAAAAGAAAGCATGAAAGATGAGGAAATAGCAGACAATATTGAAACAGCTTACAATGCTATTTTGAATGCTCTGCCAAACAAAAAAGAAAATGTAAAATCAGCAATGGTTAAATTAAGTATGGGTAAACCCGTAAAGTTGGAGTTCTAAAATGACAAAAAACATGAGAGAAAAAGATATCCCAATAAGGAAGAAAGAAAACATAACAGAGCTAGCCGGACTTGCAAAGAAAAGCAACACCCTGATGATTGTTTCTATTAAAAACTTGCCTTCCAGCCAGTTTCAAGCAATAAAAAAGAAATTAAGGGACAATGCTACAATAAAAGTTTCAAAGAAGAGCATAATGGAGAGAGCAATAGACAGTATAGAGAAAGGAACAATCAAAAATTTCAAGAAATATCTAAAGGAAGACCAAGCTTTCATATTTTCTACTTTGAATCCTTTTGAATTATCTGCTATTTTGTCTAGAAATAAGTCAATGTCTCGAGCCAAGGTTGGTCAATTTGTCAATGATGAGGTCGCAATTGAAGCAGGGGGAACAGACTTAGCCCCAGGACCAATTATCTCTGAGCTAAACGGCCTAGGATTGAAGTTCTCCATAGAAGATGGTAAGATAAGCATCAGAGAGAGAAAAGTCATTCTGAAGCCAGGAGACAAGGTTAGCGAGCAGGCTGCTTCAATTATGGGCAAGCTAGATATAAAACCCGTTGCTGTTGGCCTAGAGCCAATTGTGGCTTATGATGCAAAAGAAGACAAAATATTTGAAAATATTAAAATAGACCAAGATAAAACAATTAATGATCTAAAGACAAGTTCAGGCAAGGCATTGGCTTTTGCTGTGAAATTAGCCTATGCTTGCAAGGATACAATAAGCTTATTGCTTGCAAAGGCAAATAGCCACGAGCAAGCTTTAGATAGATTCATAAATGTTCAAGGAGGAAATTAAACATGGAGTACGTATACGGAGCTTTGTTGCTGCATAAAACAGGACAAGCAGTAAGCGAGGTAAACTTGACAAAAGTTATCCAAGCTACTGGGAGTTCTGTGGATGAAGCAAAAGTAAAAGTGTTAGTTGCTAGCTTAAAAGATGTAGACATAGCAAAAGAGCTTGAATCTGCAACCTTAATGGCAAGTCAACCACAAGCAACAGCCGCAGCTGAAAAGAAGGAAGAAAAGAAGGAAGAAAAAGCTTCTGAAGCAGCTGAAGGATTGTCGGCCCTCTTCGGATAAATTTTTATTTATTTAGAATCCGAAGAGTTAGTCTAGTTCTAACTTTAAACTTTTGATTACCCGTAAATACTAACTTAGTTTTAGTAAACTTAATAGTCACAGCCGATTGGTTAGGCAAACAATTTTCAAGCTAGTGAACACAATAAAAAGTTGTCAAAGCGAAGCTTATCATTGCCTCTGAAATTAATAAGTTTTAAAAGCTCTAATTTACTCCAAATTATAAGCCGACGTGGGACAATGGCACTCCGCCTGCCTTGAGAGCAGGTTTCCGCAAGGATGTCCCGGTTCAATTCCGGGCGTCGGCGTTTTATTTATAAGAACCAACATCCAGAACAAGCTTCTATAATATTTATAAAGAAAAAGAAATCTAGAGTATCATGAAACTAGAAGAGATTCGAGAATTTGAATGTGACTTAGATTCTTTTCTTAAAAAAGAAGTTAGTTTCAGAGATTTTTCAATAGATGGAAGACTAATACCAATCCCCCCTCTTACATTAACAAAGCACGAGCGAGCTAATGGAATGGTCAAATTTTATTTTGACAACCTAGATGAGCCTGTAGAATTTTCATCAGACGGAAGAACCGATAGTCAGTTGCTTTATTATGCTTTTTGTTTAGCGTATACTTATTCAAGATTAAACAGTTTTAACTAAACCAACTCTTTAATCTAGAGAAAAAACTTAACTTGGGTTCAATCTTAGGCTCAACCTCAACTTTTATAACAGGTTTTTCAACAAGCTTGGGAGCTTGTAAAGCTAATTGTTCATTTGCCTGGCTTATTGCTTTGTCTACACTATCTCTTGAGTGTCCTTGATTAACCAAAGCCCATTTCAAGCTTTCTGTTGTGTATCCTTTAGAAAGATTCCTCTTGATATAATTAACAAGTTGCTGAATATAATCTGTATTTCTTGCGAACCCCATTTTATTTTTATAATCCCTCAGTTTAATGTCACTGAATTTAGTAATTT
>JAPLYA010000009.1 GCA_026395775.1 Candidatus Pacearchaeota archaeon | reverse complement strand
TATTTGTTCTGGTTTTAACCCTGCTTTTGAGAAAAAGTCAATAAACTCCCCCAGCTTATCATAATTATGGGAAGTGATAGTATGAGAAACATTAATGTTAAAAAATTTATATTCCTTCTGCTTTTCTAAACCCCATTTCACAAGCTCCAGAGCATTATTAAATAAGCCCTTAATCCCCCTAATTCTGTCATGCTCTTTTTCTAAGCCATCTATTGATATAGTCAAACCATGAAAGTTTTTTCCAGAAAGTTTTTTTAAAAGGCTTTCTTCTGTTTTAATTATCTTATCTTTGAGTATCGCATTTGTAGCTGTTCCTGTATGATAGCCCTTAGAGTCTATATAAAGATACATTTTTTCTAATTCTGGGACTAAAAAGGGCTCCCCGCCGCTTAATGTTATATCCTTGATAAACCGGTTTTTATCTATAAACTCTTTAAATTCGCTAAAAGTTAATTCATTTTTGGCAAGTTCTGGATTTTTTTTGTATTTTTTCCATATCCCGCACATCTTGCATCTTGAATTGCATTTATAAGTTAAAGCTATCCAGACTGTTCTTGGGAGAATCTTCGGATAACCCAAATTTCTAAAAGAAGTTGCCTTAAAACTATAAAAAATATTCCATAAACCTCGCTGAATGTCTCTCTTATTCATTTTCTTTTTTCTATCTTTTTAATTGATTCCTCTACTCTTTTTATGGGGATAGATTTTATGCAGATTAAGTTTCTTTGGCAGTTTTGCTCAACTAAATTAAACTTATACGGATTATAGCATGGCACGCAAGGAAAATTAGTTTTTAAAGTTATGTTCTGCGCTCCATAAGGGGAAGTTCTCCAAAATATTGTTGGGCCAAAAAGCCCTATTGTTGGAACATTCTGAGAAACAGCCAGATGCATTAATCCAGAATCATTTGACAAGAATAAGTTGCATTTAGATATTAATGCCGCAGTTTCATTCAAGGTTTTCTTTGCTACCAAGAAAAGCCGGGATTTTTTTGGGAATTCTTTTATTAATTCCTCTTCCCCTGGACCAAAAAAAACAAGGATAGTATACTTGTTCTTTAAAAGTGTTTTTATAATCTCTAGATATTTATTTGCTGGCCATCGCTTATAAGAAGTTGAAGGAGTCGAGCCAGGATGAATCCCAATTATCTTTCCTTTTATTTTATTTTTTTGGAAGAACTGCATAGCCTTGGTTAATTCATTTTTGGGAAGGGGCATTTTAATTTTCTTGTCTTTATTGATTATTTTAATTCCAAGGGGTTTTAACAAGTCAAGATTTGATTCTACATCGTGCTGTTTTTTTTCATCTGTCTTTGAATAAAGTAAAAAATTGCTTTTTTCATTAAATAGAAAATAAGGATGGGATATTATCTTTTTGCATCCGGCCAATTTGGCAAAGAGCACTTTTCTAATGCCTCCTGATAAATAAGGCAACAAGCATATGTCAAAATTTTCTTTTCTAAGTTTTAGCGCAAAACTCCATAGTAGCTTCTGGTATACTATCAAATTTATGTAGGAGATATTTTCCAGCACATATCTTGCAGGGTCTTCATCGCTGATTACCGTTATTTTTGCTTCTGGAAATTCTTTATGCAACTTTTCTAATGTTGGCAGAAACATAAGCATATTTCCGATTCCCCCCATTGGCAAAATTAAAATTTTCATTTTTTCTTTATAATGCTTAAAGCTATTTTTTTAATATCTGAAAAATAAATTACTTTAGAAAGCAAGATAACTATTGTATAGACTGAAATGCCCAGGATTATTTCTAGAATGCCAATAAAGATACTCATATTCCTTATAAGAGAATTTAACCCAAGCAAGACTAAGAACATGATAAGAGAGGCTAGTAGGATAGTTAATAATCTTGTATTTTTTATTTCTATTTTAAACTGGCTTTTTGAATTAAAGAAAAATACAATTAGCAAGAGATATCTGCTTATTAGAGTCGCAATTGCCGCCCCGGCTGTTGCCCATGCATAAGAAAAGTTTCTTAGAGAGAGTATCAGAATAAAATTTAAAGCTATATTAAGAATAGTCGCGAAAACTACAAATTTGACAAGAATCTCGGGTTTTTCTTTAATTGAATAAAGAGTAGAAAATATTGCAGTCATGGATATTTCAAAGATTAAGAATGCTAAAAAATACAATGGCAGGGCTGCAGGAAGGTAGCTGTAACTGCCAGACAAAACATAAATAAAATATTTTCCTAAGGCGAGAACTCCAAATATTGAAGGAATAGAAAGTAAAGAGACATACCGAATAGTCTTGCTAACTGCTTCACTTAACCCCTGATTGGATAATTTAAGAAAAACAGGCAAGAGAACATTAGTAAAAGAGAGCAATCCTCCAACACTGAACACTATAGCAAATGCAATTTTATAGTAACCCACATAACTTACATCTGGAATCAGTATCCC
>JAPLYA010000131.1 GCA_026395775.1 Candidatus Pacearchaeota archaeon | reverse complement strand
ATATGTTGCAGATAGGGGTTGTAACATTTCTTGAAACATTCTTTCCAATACAATAGTTATTTTCATATGTTACCGAGCCACAATCAGAAGCTTGAGTACATTCAGGCAAGGGGCAGGAAACAAAAATCTGTCTTTTTGCACTATTATCACTCAAGTTCTGGTCTCCAGGAAGATTAACACTCACACTAACATTGTAGTATCCTTCTGCTAAGTTTAGAGTAACATAAGGACTTAAGCTTGATCTTTCATTTTCATCTCCTGGAGCACTATTAACTATATTACTAAAGCTCATTGCAAGTCCATTAACACTTCCTGTCAAGCTAGCATTCTCAACAAAATTTCCAGTGTTTTTCACTTTAACTTTTGCTTTAATTATATCACCACACATAAAACTCGAGCTTGTTGAGCTTCCATTTAAATACTCTAGTTTTATTTTATTAACACTTCCTGTCAAATCAATTAAAGATAAGTCATGTCTTGGTTGTAAACATGCTCCATTATTGCATCCATAAGCACAAGGTTCTATTAATCTTGGCTGAGTGCTGTTTATACAATTACTATTTCTTGTATCTGGATTACTACAGCTAAAATCAGCGTAATTCTGATATAAATCTGAATTTATGCAGTATTTGTTTCCAATAAAACTATCTGTCCCACACTCTATATCATGACTACACTTGCTTAAAACACTCCCAACACAATCCTCAAACAGGTTTTTAGCATCTTGGGTCCAGTATTCTGTCTTGGCAATTCCATAGAAACATAACTTGCCTTTTGTTATAATCCCTCCATTAAGTCTCGCCCCCTTTGGAATTACAGATATAACATCACCCCATTCATAAGGCCCGCCGCCATATGTTCTTGCTATAGAAATAGAAGGATCTGCTTTATTTAAGTCATCAAGATAAAAATAAGGAACAGACACCCCATTAGCATATTTTGCCCGGGTATAAACCTGTTCTATTCCATTATTGGGCAGCTTTACACTCAAAGGAGATGTGGAAGCTAATTGGCTGACTCCATCAGCATCAGTTAATCCCCATTCAGGGCCATAATTCTGGTTCATTATTACGCTGGGATAATTATAAACAGGAATTTTGGCCGTATTTCTTAAAATAGCATCATCAATAAAAATAAACTTAAATTTTGTTAAATCTTCTTTTGAAAGATATTTATCTTCAATAAGCTTGTAAGATAAGTTCATTTCTGTAAAAACCCCAGTTATCCTAGAATCAACATTTCTTTTTGATTGAAGGATATAGCCAACATCTTCTGCGCAAACAAAGCTGGTTAATAGAACAGCTAATAATACTAATACAAACACCTTTTTCATCGTATTTCAATAGCTTTTTAGTTTATAAACAAGATTACACTCTGAGCTATGCTTTTGTTCACCACTAAAATTTGATGAAACTACCACCAATTAAATACTCGGTGAATTCTCCAATATTGTTCAAATAAATATTTTAAACCTTCGTATTTACCGACGAAAATAGGATTTGCAATTAAAGTTTTTCTTACATCTTCAATGCTATTGGTCTGTTTTCCATTATTCTCAAGAAAATAAAAATTACTTCTTTTGGCTCCGCAACCCTCGATTGAAGAAACTTTCATATCTTTAATAGAAAGATTATTGCCAATTATAATGATTGTTTTATTCATCTTGTTAAGCTCTATGGTTGATTCTCCCCCGGTGCTGTCAATTACCAAGAGCTTCATTGTTGTTTCTGAATTTTCTATTGTTTCTTTGACCTTAAAATTAAAGCTTAATCTTTTCCTGCTCATCTGAGCCGAAAAACTCCCTTGTCCCTGTTGCATACTTAGTATGGAATAGAAACTAAGCTTGTTATTATTCCCAAACCCTTCCCCATTAAATGTAGCATTACCATTTTTTGCATTTATCGAACAAGAGTCCTCAGGAGTGAGCTCATTTTTGTAAACTAAGCTAAAATTGTAGTTAAACAAGTAATTTACAATATCTTTAGCTGTTGCTTTTTTTAAGACATTATTATTTAAGATATAAACATCAGAAGAGCTGTCAACATAAAAATTAACAGTTTCTTGAACAAACTCTCCACTAAAAAATTCAGATTTTATTGTAATTTGATGATAACCATTTGAAAAATAAGTTTCTTTTGAATATTCTGTACATTTTGAACATAAATGCTCCAAATTCTTTCCTTCAATAAGCCAGACATCCTTAACCTTGTTGCTTCCTGTTATAACACTAAAATTCAAGATAATTCTATTTGTTTGATATATTTGATTTGTTGGAGAGTTTATATTTAGAAATCCCGGGACTACATTTACAATAACCTGTTGGTATGCTGAATTTGCCCCAACAAAGCTTGCAAGCAAGATTATGCTGATTAATATCCAAACTTTATCCATCTTTGTCTCCTTTTATAATAAGTATAAGCTGAAAGTATGCCAACAAGAACAACAACTATTCCAAGAGGCAAGATTAAACTTTTTATTCCAGAATTCCCTATTGCGCTTCCTGTAATTGTTGGGTTGCTATCATCTATTCCTTGAGTTTCTTCTGTTTTTTGATTTTCTACAGGACTATTAACAACAGCTGCTGATTGACTTGAACTCGCTCCACCACTCGAGGTTGTAGCAGAACTTGTTGTGATTTCAGGTGAAGAACTAATTATAGTAGCTTTAATCCAGATTCCCATTTGAACAATAGAGTTTCCAGATTGTTCTTCTTTTAATATTAAAACCCCATGATATTCTCCAACTTTACTCCCAGACAAGCAGTATTCTAACTTGCCGGTTTCATTTGAGATTTGAGTGGGATAAGTTGAGGTTAGAGAATGGTAACTAGCGGATTTATCAAAATTGCTCACTTTCCACTCAATATCTTTATTCTCTGCAAATTTATCTTCAATTGAGATCGAAAGAGATGTAGAATCAACACTTACTTCTTGACATTGTTTTTCTCCAACATTAAGATTAAAAATTAAACTCGTAGGAGAAAAGCCTGTTGTGCAAACTAGAGAAACCACACTAATCATCAATATAATCGTACTAATTGTAAATATAATTTTCATATTTTCTTCCTTTTTTGTGAATATGTCAGAAATTCTCACTAATTTTCGAATTTCTGATCAGCTAAAAAACTTTTTAGAGTTTTTTTGATAAATTAAAAATAATAAAAAAATAAAAATAAAATTTAAACTGGAACTTGCCCAGTTACAGTATAAACTATTGTCCCTGTTTTGGTTCCGGGGATAGTTTTTGCCGGAATAGCTAATCTTGCATCCCAAATTAAACTGGTAGGATATGTGCATACATCGCTTACTGATGTACAAAGCACTGTTTCTGAAAAACCCATAATATCTGCCCAATTGCCTCCAGCATTTTTACTTAAATCTATTAATTTAAATAAATCATTTCCTATATCTGTTGTCACATCTGTGACAGTTAAGGTTATATCCTGATTTCCAGAATTAACCGTAAAGTTAATTGTATCAGTTGATTCACCAGAAGCTCCACCAGGTATTAATGTTCCAAAGTCCAATGTTGTAGGAGTTAATGTAAACTGAGTTGGCTCATCACCAACTAGTGTAGCGATTGGTAAGCTATTGATAGCCATAGTAAATCCTCCAACTAGACTCAACATTGCCAGAACTAATACTAATTTCTTCATTTTTTCACCTCCTTTCATTTCATATTACTAAATTATTGCTTATAGTAGAATGAATCTTCTTTTAAACTTTGTTTACTACTAGGATTTACAAAAATCAGTAGTCAATATTAAAAACTTTTTCTTTAACGTCGGTATTTCCAGCTTTGTCTAAAGCTCTTATTAAAATATCATGATAACCTCTTGAAAAGCTTTTGCTTTCTTCATAATCATTGCATCTATAACATAAAGTTCTCCACCTTGGATTTAACTCTTGTTTGTCATAATATTCAAGCTTAACCTCTTCACTTACACTTAGATTGAGAAATACTTTTCTTCCATAGCTTAAGTTCCCTGTTTTATTTTCTGGAGAGTTAACTGTTAATATAGGAGAAGCTGTGTCAACAAAAACTCTTGCCCCTTTTTCATCTTTATTTCCTGCAATATCTTCAACTTCAAATAAATAATCTATCCATTTCCCATTATATTCAGAAATATTTGCAAATAAAGAACATTCTTGATTTTTTCCTTCAGAACATGTTATTTCCTGACCGCCGTCCCATATTAGTTTTACTTTTTCTAAATTTTCTTCGGTATATTTAATATAAAAATCAGAGCCATTTGTTACACTGTTTCTTTTTGGCAAAACACTTGAAATTCTTGGAGCCTTGGAATCAATAAAAAATAAAACATCTCCCTCTTTAATCTGACCAAAACTATCTGTTGCTCTTACTGTTATGTTATGCCAACCATCTTTTAGTGTTTTTGTCCTATTGTATCCCATACAATTTCTGCATAATGTCCTCCATCTGGGTTTTACATCAGAATAATCTATATATTCTATTTCTGCAGGAAGATTTGTGTTTAGGTCGAATCTAATTTTTTTCATATTATAAATTTTTGATTGAGGAGAAACTGCATTCAAATTTAATTCTTCTATAAAACCAACATCAAATATCCAAAATCTCGTATTTTCTCTTCCAGCATTATCTTTGGCATAAATAGAAATATTATGCAATCCTAAACTAAGATTGTTTACAGGAGTGTATCTTATTTCAGCATCTAAGCCATCAGCAATAGCAATATTTGCAGTTGCATTTACTACAACACCATCTAATTTTACAATAATGCTTGATAATTTTATCCCAGAATTGCTTTGATAAACCTCATCAATATAAGCATAGATTTCCGGCATTGAATTATAAATAGTCATCATTTCTTCAGGAAAAATATTAGTTATTGCTGGGTTTGTTAAATCAATTTTAAATGTCTGGTTTTGTTCTGGCTCAGAACAAATATTGCCCCAGTAACTTAGTACAACAATTCCCCCTGTTATATTCTGATTATTAGGAGCATACTCTAACCCAAAAGAATTGTTATAAATATGTTCTCCAGTTCCATCCCATCTATAGGTTATTGTTGAGGCATTTAGGTTTACTAATGTAAATAAAGGATTTAATGTATACCAGCCATTTAGTCCATTGAATGGTGTGGGATTAACATTAAGAACAGTTCTTTTATTGACATAAAAACTCCCAGTTAAATCTTGGCTAGTGTGATTATAGCAATCATCAGCATAAACATTCCACGAAACACTTTGCCCCCCTGTTAATAAATTTGAATTTAAAATAAAAGAATAAATTGTTCCTAACTTGCTTGTATAAGTATAATTATCCCAGTTTTCACTTCCTATTTTTATTCCAAACCATACATTTCCTACACAAACATTAGATGTTACATTTGCTTTTAAGGTTATATTGTTAGTAGACAAGATACAAACAGGAGAATATGTTTTATTTACTGTGCAAGCCCCTAACCAAGGATTGTAATCTACATTCCCTGTGATTATTGATGCAAAATTGGGATTACAATTTTCCCACCAGTTGTTTTCTGCGTCGATAAATGAAAGTGGCGCTCTATTTAAAATTCCAGAATTAACATTTCCTTCAATTTCATTATAGTTTATTTCTATATCACTTGGTTGTGAAGGAGTTGGCCAATGTCCGCAAAATTCAGTCATAACTCCATTTGCATTATTTTTTAATTCTGAGTTTATTATCACTACATCATTTGTATCATCTTTTAACAAAATACCAGCTCCGCCAGTCATATTACCATCACAATCATCAGGTCCAAGTAACCCATTTTCATTTGCTTTTATACCATTTATTTGTGCATTACTAACTCCATCTAATTCTAATCCTGCTCCGAAATACGGACCCTTTAGGTGAGATATTAAATTTTCATAATTCCAGCCACCAGTATTATTATTAAAGCTACCACCATTAATTATTAATCCATCTAAAGTTCCCTGGCAATTAAATCCTGCTTTGAGGTTATCATTAGCATTGGTATTTAATAATGTAAAATCTTCTGTGCTTGATGTTGGAGAAATATAAATTCCTCGGTCTCCATTTGCATTTGCATTGGAATCTGTAAATTTAACTCTTTTAGAAACAATATTGTCAAAAACAACTCCATGCCCATAATTATCAGTAATTGTTACATCATTAAAATTTAAATCAGAAATTTCAGTTAATGCGGGAACATAAGTGTTGCTTACTCTTATCCCCCAATCGCAACCTTTTATTGTTAAACCTTCTAAAGTGATATCAGAAGATTCAAGCCATAGACAAGTGCTATGAATACCATCGTAGCCAGAAATTACGCTATGTAAATGTTGTCCATCTATAATAGTATTTGCGCTTCCTTCTCCTCTCAAAGTTATTGGTTTGTTTATTCTTAAAAACCCATTACCATCCCAAGTTAAATTAATAGGAATATAAGTTCCGGCAGAAACATTAATTATATCCCAATCATCTGCAGCATCAATTGCCCCTTGGATTGTTGAATAATTACCAGGAACATTAATAACAGCTGCAGATACAGAAAAAGAGAATAATGTTAAAAACAGCAGAACTCCAATAAAGAATATTCCTCTTTTCATTTGTTTTTATAATCTATCCTTTATTTAAACCTATACTACTACTCTCATTTAACAACTATGCAAACTATACAACATCAAAGCTTACAGGCCAGCCAATCAAATTACTAGCCTTATCTATCACATTTAATGTTAAATCATGCTGCCCTAATGAAAACGAAACTTTTTTAACACACCTACCATCATTCAATTTTGAGCATAATCTTTTCTCTTTTAAAGCTCCTCTAGAGTCTGTATAAGTATAAAATACTTCATCAAGATTTTCT
>JAPLYA010000132.1 GCA_026395775.1 Candidatus Pacearchaeota archaeon | reverse complement strand
TGGCAAGGCAGAAGAGGGAGTTGGCATGCCTCTTGGCAATTTAACCAGCCAGTTTTTTGCTAATGTTTATCTTAATGAATTAGATTATTTTGCCAAGCACGAGTTAAAGGCAAAATATTATATTCGTTATGTCGATGATTTTGTAATCTTACATAATTCCAAAATTCTAACTGAATCTTGGAAATTACGAATTGGCAGATTTTTAAGAGAAAAACTGGAATTAGAGCTTCATCCTGAAAAATCTAAAGTTATTCCTTTATCTCAAGGTATTGACTTTGTTGGATTTAGAAGCTTTTATCACTTCAGATTATTAAGAAAAAGAAACATAACTAACATGAGAATTAAGTTACTCTTGTTTTCTAAAAGTGAGATGGGCTATTGGCAACTTATGGAAAGTTTTCAAGGCTGGAATGCTTATGCAATTTGGGCGAATAGCTATAAGCTGAGAAAAGGGCTTATTAAGAAAATTTACAGCATTAGACAAGAGCTAGATAATCCTTCAAGTACAAAAGTATAATGTTACATACAGAGGTGCACAAATCTTAATTTTTCCTAATTTCTGCGTCGGTGAATACAGAAACTACACCTCTAAAATAGGTGTTAAATTCCCAGCAATTTTCTAAGCGTTTCATACACCTTATTTCTTGGTGTAGAAAAGCCAAATTTTCTATATTTTGGCAGAAGATTTCTATTTGAAACAATAAACATCCATCTTTTTGGATATTTTCTATTAAGATAAGCTAATTTTTCTTTTAATTGATTTTTCTTATCTAATAAAGTGCCTGTTTCTATCTCTAACGCATATATTTTGCCTTGAAATTTAAAAGTTATATCGGCGTCTCTAGTATTATGCTCCTCAATGTTCTTAACTTCTTTGATATCTTTTAATAGTTTTTTGGCACCCCAGACTAAAAGAGTGTGGACAACCGAGTGATTTAATGTTCGTTTAACTAAATACTGGCAAAACTTCTTTTCATAAACACAATAATCATTTACCTGCTGAAAGCCATCTTCTCTTAGGACTTGAACTTCCCTTTCTGTTAGCTTTTCTTTATTTATTGTAATACCCCACAGCTTGCTCTGGGGAAGTGGTGGTTCGGTGTCCAGAGCTTGCTCTGGGGTTAATACCCGTTTATTAAAAATAGACCTTGGCTCAAAGTAATCATTAATCTTTAAGTCTCTTTCAATTTTCCACTTTCTCGTTTCCTCTTGCCTTATTTTTTGTTTCCTTCGCTCTTCCATTTCTTGCAATTCCCTTTCGACTTGCTCTGTTTTATTTTGCATATCTTTTATTTTACTCTCTTTCTCTAAATTCTCAAGAAGCTCAGTCGCTTTCGCTAATCGCTTCTTGAGTTCTGGGGTATATGAAGATAACTCAATTGATTGTTTACTAACCTTTATTTTAGCTTTGACCTTTTCGATATATTCTATTAGCTCTTTTTGGTCGATAGGTTGCTTTGTTTCTATTAAACCTTCGATTTCTTCTGTTTCCCTTCGGTTTGCTATTGTTTTATCATTACGATGGGCTATCTGGTAATCAATGGCATTGGATACGGATATAAGCAATTTTATGATTGTTCTTATAATAAAATATGTAGATATTCCTCCAAGAATTATTAAAATACTCCATAAGCCCATAGTGGTAATGTGAGTCCAGAAGTTATTATTAAAGGATTTTACAAAATTTAATATTTCTTTATAATATGTTATAAATATCGTAAAAACTACGGCTGATGCTAGCCAGATTATTCCCTTTACTGTATCATCAAAATCTTGTGGCATTCCATTTTCCTATCACCTGCTCCACAACAAATAAACATTCGTCCATTTTTGCCTCTTAATCTGTTTGTCTATTATCCTGATTTGTTCTTGTTGTTCTCGAATTTTATTTTCTATATCTTTTAGTTCGCTTTTCATTTTGCTTTAAGCTTTTCCTCTTGCTCAATCTTCTTCCATGCATCTCCTATTGCCTTAATCATTTTAGGTGCTAACTTTGGATTTTTTACCATCCTTTCAAAAACCATATTATCCCAGTTTACTTCTTTATTCAATTTTTTGTTATGTTCTTGAACTATTTTCTTAGCTTCTTCCTCTTTTAACCTTGCCTCGCTTTCCTTCTTTCTTTCACCTATCTCTGACTCTAGTTGTTTTCGCAGTTCTTCTATCCTTAACTCTTTATCTAGCCTTTCTTTCTCAAATTTTTTCTGCAATTCTGAAAGTTCTGTTTGAGTAAACTTCTCATCTAATTGCTTGTTTTCCATTCCTGCTCTTGAAATATAAACATCAGGCATATCAGAAGAAAAAGCCCAACCATATCTATAGCATAATTCTTGCCTATTCATTTTAGGGGCATAATATGTAGCTGAAGAATGCCTAAATAAATGATAATGAATATTTTTCTTTAATACTTTCTTTCCTAATCTGACAAGAACTTGCCTTGCATTATCATATTTATTCTTAAATACTGGCTCGTCCATCCTTACTCCTTCCTGCTTTCTTTCTCCAAGATAATCATTCACTGCTTCAAGAGAATATTTCCAAT
Source organism: Candidatus Pacearchaeota archaeon (assembly GCA_026395775.1). GTDB lineage: Archaea > Nanobdellota > Nanobdellia > Pacearchaeales > GW2011-AR1 > JAPLYA01. The sequence continues at coordinate 20,513 of JAPLYA010000132.1, read as the reverse complement.
AAAGTGAGATCACCCTACCTTTTGTCTTGCTATATTCTTCTTTTAAGGTTATCTTTACAAAACTATCTTTATCTTTTGGAAGCTGAACATCTTCAAATCTTATATTATGAAATTCTTCTGCCCTTGCTCCAGAATCAAATAAAACTGCGATAAGAAACCTATCTCCTGCATTTTTGGAATTTTTATACAATTTTTCTATTTCCTGTTCAGAAAGATATTCAGGAGTATTTCTTGGAACTCTTGTATCAAACCTTGTATCAAACCTTGTATCAAACCAGTCTGTTAGAGGGATTGCTTTTGCTTTAAGCTTCCATCTTAAATAAGTCCTTAATGCCTTTCTTATATCAGATTTTGTTGAATTTGTGAACGGCTGTTCCTTGTGACTTTTGATTTTGTCTGAGGTTAGTGCTTTCTCAAATGCTTCAACATCTTTTAAAGTTAGCTTTGAAGTTGGTTTATTAAAAAACGATAAAGGTATTTTTAGAATATACAAATATTTAGCTTGTCGTGCTTCTGAAACTTTATTCCCTTTGTTTACTTTTCCTAAACCCAAGTCTTCTAAAAATAAAAGCAAGTCTTTTTTCTCCTGTTCTGGTATTTCCCAATCATCAACCATCTTCTTTCTTGCTTCTATGTCTACAGTATGGATGGGTATTCGAATGTTCATGTTTCTCACTAGAAATACAGGTTTTTAAAGATTGTTATACTGTAATGATAATAACACACGCCCCCACGAGGACTCGAACCCCGATTACAACCTCTTTGCAATTTGCCGCAAGGTTGATGCCTATCCATTAGCAGATAGGGGCCAAATATTTTAAGAAATAACCATATATAATATTTTACTTCCAGACTATGCGCTCTTTTTCTGATTTCTCTGTCGTGATTGGATAGATAATTTCAGTCAACTGGTCGGGGGTAAACCACAGCTTAATTTCGTGTTCTGCTTCTTCTTCTGAAGCAGATGCATGAAGAACATTTTCAAATACGCCTGTTTTGCTGTTTATTCTGCCATATTTGCCTCGAATTGAAACAGGATCTGCATCTTCTGGGTTTGTCTTGCCTGCTAGCTGCCTTATTTTTTCAATTGCATTTTCTCCATGATAGACTAGGGCAAAGACTCTGTCTGTGTGAAACTTTCCTTGAATATATTCAATAACATTTTCAAAAATTTTTGTGCCTTTTTCTTCTCCATGTTTTGCTATCTGCTCTTGTTTTAGTTTAGAGTAATGTTTTTCAGCTAGCTCTCGAGAAACTTTCAATACTCTTGCTCCGACTATTCTCAGCTTTGTTTCAGATAGCATTGAGATTATATTCCCAGTTAGACTTTTTATTAATCCGTCTGGCTTAATTATAACTAGTGATTGTTGGATGTCAGGAATCTTCTTTACTTTATTAGATTCCTGAGCACTATCAAAATTATCCAATTTTGAAGTTTTCATAGGTTTAGTTAGAATTTAGATTTTTAAACTTAATGTTTTCTGGATTTTAGAGATAAATACTAACTTCGTTCTGCATACTTGGTAATTGTGTTTAGTTTGGAAGTTGAAAGCAAGGTTTAATTAAATAATTGAACCCCCCACCACCCATCAACTGAAATACCTTTCTTTTTAACTCTTATTATCTTGGGAAATCTAAACCTTTAAAAGCCCTTTGTTTCTTGTTTTTTTATGATATTTAAAGAAGGAGAAGTTGTTTTATGCACTGTAAAAAGTATAGTTGGAACAACGGTATTTGTAACAATGGGGGGAGAAGGAGAGGGCAGCATTGTAATGAGTGAAATTGCCCCTGGAAGAATTAGAAATTTAAGAGAATATGTTGTTCCTGGCAAGAAAATAGTTTGTAAGATTCTAGAAATAAATGATAAAGGGAACATTCATCTAAGCCTGAGAAGAGTGGCAGAAAAAGAAAGAAAAGAACTTTTGGAAAAAGGCGAAAAAGAAAAAACAGCCCTAAGCATTATAAGAACTATTGCAAAGGAGAAAGCTTTGGAAATAGCTGAAGAAATTAAAAAAGAATCTAGTCTGCAAGATTTCCTGCAGAACTGCAGAACTTCTCCCGAAAAATTAAGCAAATTTTTTACAAAAGAAGAAGCTGAAAGGCTTTGCAAGATTCTTCAGGAAAAAAAAGAAACCCAAGTGACTGTTAGCCAAGAATTTTTATTATCTTGCAAAGAGCAAGATGGTTTAACAAGAATAAGAAGCATCCTGGGAAAGCATGATATTACCTATTTGGCAGCAGGACACTATGGAATAAAAATTATAGCTAGTGATTATAAAAAAGCAAATTTAGAGATGCAGAAGATTCTTGAGGAGATAGAAACCCTGGCTAAAAAAAATAAAGCAGAGTTTCAATTAAAATGAACTATTGTAAGAAATGTAGAAAATATACTCTAAAAAAAGAACATTGTAACCAAGCAGCTGTCAAAGTTGGTTATAAGTATTTGAAGCTAGTTGTTTAAATCTTTTAAGAACTTAAGTCAATATTTGAGAGTAAATTGGTAATAGAAAAACTTTTTAGTCGCGGGGAAAATTGTGTTTGGCTTGGTAATTGGTGTGAAAAACTTTTGAAAACCCGCTTCAATTAAACAGGGGCAGTTTAATGTTTACCAATAAGAAATAAATTAAATCTTAATTACTTCTGTTTCAAAAGATTTTGTTAAATTCTCTAGAAATTTGGTTTCTTGGTCTTTTGAAATCAAGCAACCCGCCGCCATAGCGTGCCCCCCGCATTCTGCTCCAAAATCTGAAGTTACATTCATTAGAACTTCTCGCACATTTCTGCCATTTTTTCCTGCAACTCTTGCTGAAACTTTTATTCTCTCTTGATCATAGGACATTGCTATTATGACTGTTCCGTCTGGGTAGTTTTTAGACATTGAAAGTATGGAAGCAACGGTTCCAATCATTGTATCTTTTATTTCATCTCGAGCATTAAGAATTACATAACCTTTTCCTTCTACTTTGTTTGCATCTGCATAGTTCAATGCCTTGACTAGGTGCTGTTTATAATCTGCGTAAATTGTTTCTGCTCTTGTTTTTGCTTTTTTATTATCTAAACAAAAAGCTAGGGCTGTATCGCTGTATCCTAGTCTGGAGCAGGCATTTATCATTGCTGATAACTCTCTAGCGTCTTCAAGCTTATTAAAAAATTTAACAAGATATAGGTTGCCTATTAATCTGTCTGGAGTTTGATGAGTTCTTAGCAAGATTGCAGTAATTAATCTGGAAGTTTCTTCTTCATCTAAGTTTAGTAAACTCTTGTACTCGTTGCCTTGTTTTTTTATGTCCACTTCTCTTAGCATGCTCATAACCCCTTTTGGATTGCCTGTAACTCCTGGAATGTAAATAGAAGAAGAAAATTCTAGTGCTTTGTGAATTGGGCGAGTTGCTGGGTAAAGCATTAAACCTTTTTTAATCACAACCTCTGCATCTTCTATTATTTTATTGTTTAACTTGCTGACTTCTCTGTCCAGCATATCCCCAACCATCCCAAGTACAGCAAGATTAGCTAGGTCTTTGCTTTCTGGAATCAAGGCTTTTGCAAACAAATAGGTTAGACCTGCTCCTGAAATTTCTTCTTCTCCAAATAAATGTGGATTGATTACTGTTACATTATCCGTTGCTTGGGAAGATAGCTCGTGATGATCTATAACAAAAACAGGATTTTGAAAGCCACTTATTTCATCTAATAGACTTGAGCCTAAGTCAAGAAAAATAACTACTTCTTTTTTACAAGACTTTTTTAGACAATCTACTTGTTCTTTATCAAGCTGCTTGACTATTTTTATTGAGAACTTTTTATCTAATCTTTTTAAGGTCTTGGCGAGAATTGCTGCTGAAGTTATTCCGTCTGTATCATGATGCGAGATTACTTTCACGTCTCTTTTTTCTGTATTTTCTAAAAATGATTTTACAGCTTTTTCAATTGCTTTTTGCATACTACCCTCCTTTATTGATAAATATTAAACTATTTCAGCAAATTTTTTAATTGTTTGAGCGGCTTGGTTAATTGAGTTCCTCGGCTTTGAACTCTCACAACTAAAGAGTTTTCCTTTTAACTCTATCTTGTTAGATATTCTCTTAATTTTTTAAGTTTTGCTTCTTTTCTGCTTAAAGCTCGTTTAGTAGGATTATCCTGCTTGTTTTTAGATATATGTTTCTTGAGATTCTCAATATGCTCTTCTAAACATATTACGTCTGATTTTCTTGCAGTTACTTGTGTTGCTTGATTTTCTTGTTTTTCTTTTGGTCTTTTAGTTGTCATAGTTATTCTTCTTGTTTAGTGTTTTTAAAGCTTGTTATCACTGGAGACTATATAGCAGGCTACTTCAGAGGAAGTAGCCCTGCTCGGATTCGAACCGAGGTCAGAAGCTCCAAAGGCTCCTATCCCTAGTCTCATGAAAGAGTTAACTTCCGATGATTTGACCGCTGGACGACAGGGCTGACTTCCACACCTTAACCTTGTTAAGATGCCTATTATTTTTAGACCCGATTGCCTTAAAAAACTTTGCTATTTCCTCTTTTTTTGTGACATAAACCGAATTTTTTTTGCTTATTTTGGAACAATTAATACCTAATTTAATTAATAGTTATACCCTACAGCTTGCTGTAGGGTGAAAACCAAGGAAAACTATTAAACCGCCAATTCTTAAGTAATAAATGGAAAATGAATTATGCAAGGCAAGCCATAAGGTTTTCAGAATAAAATATCATTTTGTCTTATGCATCAAATATAGAAAAGATTTGTTTCTCAATGAAAAATATACTGAAACAATAAGAAAAACTTGTGATGAAATACAAAAAAGATACTATGTAAAATTTGAAACAATTGGTTTTGATGAAGACCATGTTCATTTTATGCTCCAATCTGTTCCAAAGTATGCCCCATCAAAAATATTTCAAATTGTAAAAAGTATTACTGCAATTAAAATGTTTGAAGATAATGATAAAATCAAACAGGATTTGTATGGTGGAGAATTTTGGAGTGATGGGGGTTATGTTGCAACAGTCGGTGAAGGGGTAAATGCAGACATCATCAGAGATTACATCAAGAAGCAAGGCAGAAAAGGAGAGCAATTGAAGTTATTTGAGTTTAGTTAGATGCCACACAGCTTGCTGTGTGGAGGTTCACCAAACCATTTCTAAAATCATTCAATAACCTTAAATTAAAATTTTTAAAATTTATCTGGTAAGTAGTTTGATTGGTTAATTTATAAAAAGAACCATCTGTATCAAATAATCCTCTTAAGCATACCGCAAGATAGCTATTATTGCTTCGTATCCACTCGGGTATTTCTAATTTATTTTTTATTTTATTGCCAGGTTTAAAAAAGCTAATGAATACAATTGCCTCCTATACCAATTAGTTTTCTTTTACCTCTTAATTTACTATAACTTTATAAATTTCTTTTTATTAGTAACCTGATGATTGGTCTAAACGAAAAAGAGCTTGCTATTCTAAAAAAACTGGATTCTCCTAGGAAAATTCAAGATTTTCTTGATGGCTTGAGAATAAATTTTGAAGAAAAAGGAGACACTTGTTTAAGCCCTAGAGTTGTTCTGAAATCAGGCAAGGCTCATTGCATTGAGGCTGCTATTTTGGCTTGTTTAGCCTTAAGACTCAATGGTTGGAAATCCTGGCTTGTTGATTTAAAAGCTTCAAGAAAAGATTATGACCATGTTATTGCTGTTTTCAAGCAGTTTGGGAAATATGGGGCGGTAAGCAAGAGCAATCATTCTGTTCTTAGATATAGGGAGCCTGTTTATTCTTCAGTTAAAGAACTTGTTATGGGCTATTTTAATGAGTACTGCAATAAGGGAAGGAAAACATTGAGAAGTTTTTCTGTTCCTGTTAATATTGCTAGATTTGACAAGCTTGATTGGATAAGTAGAGAAGAAAATGTTTGGGAAATTGCAGATTATCTTGACAAAGTTAAGCATTTTTCTATCTTAGACAGAAAACAAATTGCTAATTTAAGAAAGCAGGATTTGATTGAAGAGAGAAGCCAAGGAGTAGTTGAGTGGACTAAAGATGGAAAGACCTTCTGGGTTGAAGATGGAACCAGGAAGGTTAAGCTGAAAGATGGAGAAATTAGTTTTGTTGATTAATGCTAATTTTTGTTGGTAAATGATAAACTCTTTCAGTTTACTTGGCAATTGAGTTCATTGGTTGGGAAATTCAATTCCTAAGCTTGGAAAGCCCCCACCCATCTACAAATTAGTTTAGTATTTACTTCTGAAAATCAATGTTTATATCTCCCCCTTGCTTCTACTTTCTTCAGTTGCTCTAGAATCTTTGATCTATCCTTGCTGTTATAATTTTCTAGAAGGATTTTGAAGAAATATTGAAATATTGTGAAATGCTTGGCTTCTAGGGCTTGCTTTAATAGGTGTAAGTCAACTGCTTTGTCCTCGAATCTTGAGGAATGATAACCTAAACCAAAATCAATAAAGAAAATTTTGAAATCGGAATTGTTGTTAATTGATGAACTATTTTGGCATTTTTTTAATTGTTTCATTGGTATGGTTAATTGGGGTTTATTGATTAATTCTGAATTATCAACATATATCATATTAGATGTGGTTAAATCTCCATGAATTAAATCAGAATCGTGGATTTTAGCTATTTCTTGTCCTAGGACTTTTGCTATTTTTTTCCAATCCAAGGATTCTAAGTTGTCTGATAGCTTCTTGCCTTGGATGAAATCCATTGTTATTTCTTTTGTTTTTTCATCTACATTAAGAATTTTAGGAACATTAACTGTTGTTGAAAGCTTTTCTATAATCTTGGCTTCTGATCTTGTTCTTAGCTTTCTTAGCTTCTCGTCTAAAATCGGCAAACGATAACCCTTTGCTATTCTTCGTTTGATTATCTTAGAATCATCCTGCAGGATGATTGCCTCTGCTGCTTGAGCTATTAGTTTCTGTGACATTTTATTATACTCTAAAGTGTTAAGTTATTTAAAACTTAGGTAACATGCCCCCACGAGGAGCAGAGCGAAAAGGTACTACTCCACTAAATTGCATAATAAGAAGAGCCATAACCCAACTGCTCCATAACCCAAACTACTGCTTTGTATCCTAAGAAAATAAGTGTTATTGTTCCTACAACACCAGTGATTATAAGATACCAACTTATTCCAGATGTTGTGTTCTCTTCAATACTTGTAAGAGTCTTATTTATCTCTTGATTATCGGGGCTTGTTTGTTTTAATGCTCCTGTAACTGCAAACAAAACAAAAACAAGAATAGCTATAACTATCATTTCTAAAACTCCTTTTACACTAACTAATTCAGATAAAAAATCTCCTAATGGATTAGCCATATATTCGCTATAAATAATTAGTTTAAAGAATTATCGCTACTGATTTTCTTCTACTTTTTTCTTTAAATCTTCAAGTTCTCTTTTCAGTTCTTCTAATTCTTTCTCTTGTTTTTCTACATCTTCTTTGCTAAAAAATGATACATCTTTCAACAATTTTAATTTTTTAATGTGCTCTTCTTTATGTTCCTTTAAGATTTCAAGCTCTGCAATTCTTTTTACCATTCTTCTTACTTCTTGATTAATCTCCATTCTTGTGGGAATTTTTAAACATAAAGACAATATATTAAACGCTTCAAGAATCTTATCCTTAAAGATTTCCTCTTGAAGTGAAAATTCAGATTCCATAAAATTAATTGCTGGTCCTTCAAAATAATATTTAGGTTCTCTTTTCTGTCTCTCATTAATGCCTTGTTCTCTTATATTATTTCCTAACTTTATTATTTCGTCTACGATTGTTTCATCAAGCTGGTTGGATTGCCATTCTTTTTCTAGTTTATATTTTGGTGGTTGTCCATAATTATAATCTTTAATCTTTCTCTTTATGTTAATTCTCCATTCACTATTTAATTTAAGAAGTCTTTCAGTTATTTTATCCTTTATTTCCTTGTTCATTCCTTTCATAATTAGTTTAAATCTCTCATAAGATTTTAAATTGTTAAAAGTCAAACCAATTCTTCCATTATCTTTAAAACGCCCTTCTCGATTATGTAAATCAAAGAAGATATTAGGCTCATCTTTGTTTATTGTAATTTCTCTTGTATCTCCTTTAAGACAGAATAAAAGCCAATTTTCCCTACTCACTAACTCAATAATTTCTGTGTTAGTTCTTGTAGGAATCAGGTCCTCATTTTTTATGGTATCCCTTGCTAGATTATACCACCTGATATAATCACTTTTGTTTATTTCAATAATTGTTTCGTCTTCAGCCATTTTATGCAATTTTAACATTAATCTAAAGTTTTAATAGCTTTGTATAACAGATTCTTTCACAGGCAGTAGTAACTTATTTAGGAATATAAAACCTTAACTTTTCAGATAAAATTAGAAATTAATAACCCAATTAACAAACTAGAGAGATTAGCAATAAAGGATATTAATAATGCTTTTCTAAAAGTAATTTGAATGAGTTGCCAATAAATTAAAGATTCTATTAAGAATACTATTATTTCCCCAATTATAATATAGAAAGGATATTCAATATATACTGGAAATATAAACCATAAATATGGGAGAGTAAGAGATGTAGCAAGAATAGCTATCAATAATGTTTTATAAAGTCTAATCTTTGGTGAAATGAACCTTAACAAAATTAAAACAATTGGTACTTCGATAAATAAAGTTAAAATTAAAGAAACTAAAAACTTAGTTTCATATAACATCTTAAATCCCTGATGCTAAGAAACTCCACCAAGGTTTGATTACTTTAACATCTCCGTTCTCTGCATCTACTTGTGCTTGAACTTTTGCTGTTATTTTAAATATTCCTAAAAACTTTCCTTGCTTATTTCCTGTTAATTCGTAAACAGGTTTAGCATTATCACCATTTCCTACTTCTTTCAATGCAGTACTAAATCCTAACTCTCCTAACCTTTCAATAGCTTTCTCGGAAGCTGTTTCTGGCATAATTTTTATTTCTGCTGTTCTCCCATTAGATAAGCTCATTTTACATATATCCTCTTCGTTAGTTGAGCCAGTAGGGCATACTTTGGTATTTTGATTATTGTTATTATTGTTGTTAGATTGTAGCTTGGTTGCATCAATAGTATGAGATATATCTTCTTTAGTCTCTTTAGAAGAATCAGAAACTGTCTTTGAAAAAGAAAGACTTGTGAATAACTTGATTGTTGATTCAGAACTCACCAAAGTTTCTAATTGTGTTTCATTCATCGCCTTTAATTGACTTTCTGTTGTCTCAGATTTTTTAATCGCATAAACTGATATACTACACAATTTATAATGACTATATCTTACTAATCCATCACTTTCTATTATCTCTAAAGGACACATGCTAAATCCCGGACCTCTGTTCTCATTATCCGCTGTTGCAAAGAAAATATAATCTTGATAATTGTTAATGTTAGTTATTTGATGATTAATCGGAATTACTTTTTCACTTGGCAAAGGAGGTATGTCTGCTAAAACTAAAGGCATAATTAACAATAAACCCAATGCAATGAACATTAACTTTTTCATAGTGGTATTAGTAAATGCATATTTAAAAACCTATTGTTTGATTCTACTGTGATTGAACCTATAGTAAAAATGTAGTCCTATGTAAATCGCTATCGCTGAAACTACTATTGTTAGAAAAGAGAACATATTATTCATAATTTTAATCTCTGCATAAAATGGAAGTGTTCCAACTATCAAAGCTAAAACTGTTAATCCGAAAGCAAAACCCGGTCTGCCTAAAAACATGTTTGAGATTATAGTAAGAGTTATTGGCATAGTCATATTAAATAGGAATATTCCTATGATTCCTAAAATAGGATTATTAGCCCCGAAGGCTAATAAGAATGCTGATATTAATAAAGAAGTAACTCCTACTTTCATCCACCCGAATTTGTCTCCTAAGATTCCTCCAAATGCCTTACCTAAAAATACACCTAAAATAAAGAGTATGCCTAAAGTTAAGTTTGATTTCCAAGGAAAGACAATCATAAATCCAATAAACGATCTTATTATTACAGAGAGAAGAATAAATATAACTATCAACCAAAAGATATTTGATTTTTTTAATTGTTTTTGTTTATAATCTATTTTAGGTTGTGCAGTTACTAAAACTAAAATTAAAGTTAAGATAAGTAAAATTATCGAGAACATTATTGGTAATAATTCTTTTTTTCCTATCAATATCCCAAGAAATAATCCTATTGCTCCCGGAGCTACATAAATTCCCGGAGCTGTTGCTTTCTTTGGAGTTATATTCAAACTTATTGTTCCTCCACCAATATGGAAAAGAGCATTTCCTATTCCTGCTAAGATAATTGCAAAAATAGGAGACTGTGTTATAAACAATGTCGAAATTAGAGTTAAAATAATTCCAAATACTGCAAAAAGTTTAGGTGATTTGAGTTTATCACAAATCATTCCAAAAACTACTTGAAGACCAAATGCAATAAGTCCGTATAATACCACTAAGTTAAAAAACTCGTTAAATCCCATCGTATTAAATCTAACAATAGAAAAAATAACAATTGCACAAACCATATCCACTACTGCATGTGCAAAACTATAAACTGCTAAATTTTGTATTAATCCTTTTCCCTCTCTTTTCATAAGAAAATAATGAAAACAGCATATAAAAACCTTAACTTTTATTTTTGTAGAATTAAACTAGTGCCGTCTTGATGTATTCTACACCTTCCTATCTTAAAGCCTTTCATTCTTTTTTCTAGCTCTGTACCCATACTTAAAACGACATCTACTGTTTTGTCAATGTCATCTTTTGTGGTGTATATGTTCTCATGCTTTTTTAGATAATCACATAATAGCTCGGTTGCATCTCTTGTATGATGTGCAGCCAAGTTTAACAAAACTACATCTCTTAGTTTAGATATGTCATCTCCTAAAGATTTGTTTTCTTTTTTATACTCAATAATATCTGCTCTTTCTTTTAATTTATTTATAGCTTCTTCTTTAGAGATATGCTCAGATTCCATTACAAAATCTATAATATTTCCAGCTTTCTCGCAACCAAAACATTTGTAGAATCCTTTCTTATCGTTTAAACTTAAACTTGGTTTTTCGTCGTTATGAAAACAGCAGTGATACAGCTTTGTGCCTTTTCCTTTTCTTGCCCCATGTTCTATGGCTAAGTCAGTTATTTTTATTCTAGAAACAATCTTAGCCGTAATCCCACCAAGATTTAGATTAACATTATATTCTTCTTTGTTATTATTAATAATTTTCTTAAATTTCTCATCATGAACATTAATAATTAAGACTCCCCCGTTTTTAACTAATTCTTTAATAGTTCCATACTTCCAGTGTACTGCATAAGGAACAGCTATCAAATGAACACCATATAAACTAGTATCAACAAATTCCCAGCTTTCTTTAGGAACATAATAACTTACAATAGCTTCTTTTTCTTCTTTAGTAGCATCTCTATCTAAATAAATAGTTAAGTGTGGACATTTGCCTTTATGGTCGTGTAAGTCATACCCAATATTTTCTTTCTCCAAGTTGCTTATTGTTTCTTGTATCCATTTTTCTCTTTCTTCTTTGTTACAGCTTTTTCCTTTAGTTGTTTTACTTTCTTCATCGTATTCTATAGGAATTTCTCTTTTACTGACTTCAATCATATTAATAGAAGAATCATATTTATCATCTCTATAATCTAATTCCCACTTCCTATTGATAGTTTCTTTAGTAACACCTTTAAGGAATCTCAGTCCCTCGTGTTGCTTTAACCATTCTCTATGTTTGTTTTTTATTTCTTCTTCCATTTTATTTTTCCGCATTTGTAGCTATGAGTTTAATCCCATGCATCATTACTTCTTGTATGAAACATTTGAGTGTTCTGCCCATCTAATCAAAGCTTTTTTCTTAGGGCCATTTGCTATTTCTACCACTTCACTAATAGTTTTTCCCTGTCTAAGCAAGTCTAAACATTTTTGTTTCATAGCATCGTCATATTTTTCCCAAGCCATTTTTAAGTTACCTCCTTTTATTTTTTTCATTGTATCTTCAATCGCTTCTCCAACAATGTAGAATTTTGTTTTTTCTTCATCAATGCAGTTTAACATTATTGGTCTTTCAAACAGAGTTTGGGTTATCTGACTCATGTTTTGCCTCCTGATTTTTTATTTCTTCCTTCCAAAGTTTTAAATCTTTATTCATTTCTTCTTCTGAAATATGCAAATACTTAGCAACCTTTCTAAAGGCAGATTCTCCTTGATTTTTTAGAATCCAAAACAAGCTATCTCCAAACAGCATGGCAAGTTCATCTTTGACGATCTCTTTAGTATTTTTGTAATGTTTTAGTTTGGTTTTAGAGTCAACCTTTTCTCTGTATAAACGACATGTTAAATTTTCAGGGGAGAAACATACTTTTATGATTTCTTCGTTATTAAAATCAAAGAAATTTATAGGAATCATGAAGTCAAAATGACGAACTATTACTTCTTTTTTCATTTGTTTTCTACCTCTTTTTGTTCTTTATTTTCAACTTGAGAATACTTATCAGCTGTAACAAAATCCGGTGTCTTAATTTCTTCAAATATTACCGAAGAATCAACACCCAATGTTGAAGCTATTTTAACTTTCAAGTCTCCCGGACATTCCCAAATGCCCCAAGAGATGCAATACCAATATTGTTTGGTTAATCCTATTAACTTATAGAAATCTGCTTCAGACATTCCTTTTGACTTAATTAGTGTTCTTAGTCTATCCTTAAGTGTGCTATTTTTGTCCTTATAGATACGTTTGTATACCTCTCTATTAGAAAAAAAATGCTCTGTGTGGGATTTATATGAATTGACCATTTTCCACCTCTCTTTGGTACTCTTTTATTATCTCGTCGCAAACCTTAATTTGTTCATCAATTAGCACCATGATTTTGTTATAATTCTCTTTTTGCTGTTCTGTTAACTTATTCATTTTTTCTCTCCAAACATTTTTAATATCCGGTTTACTCTATCAGTTATGGCATCTCGCATAAGTTCACCCATAGAAACAACTTCTTTTTCCGAAGCTTCGACTAGTTTTTCTTTCTGCTCCTTAGAAAGAGAAACAATCATTTTTTCAGTGTATATTTTTGGTTTCATTTTAGTGTATATGTTTATGGTAGGTTAGGTTTATTATAATTATCTTAAACATACCTACCTTTATAAACATTTCTATACTCAAGTATAGATGTTTAAAATAGCCTATCTTAAAGGAGAATACCTTTAAACGATATATTTATAAATAAGTCACCCGTCTATATCTTATGACAACAAAAAGAAAATCAGGTGAAAAAGGTGAGAACCTATTAAACAAATATGATATTATTGTCTTAAAAATTTTAAATGAGTCAAAAGAAGACATCGGAGTTTTAGAATTAGGAAGAAGACTTAGTATGGGACACTTAGGAATAAATCGCCATATCTCTCGTCTAATTGAGCAAGGGCTTATAACTAAAACCCAGATGGGAAAAAATAAAACACTTGTTTTAAAGACTACTGATAATGGTAGAATAGTTCTTAAAATATTTAAGATTTAGATAATTAATATTATTAATTTTTAATTGCGTGCATCTCTTGTTGCATAAAAATAAACTTCTTCATTTGAATTAATGATTCTTTATACCCTGTTGTCATATTCATCAATTGTTTTTTTAATTCAATGTTATCAACCTTTAGACCTAAAATATCATCGCTTTGTTTTCTCATTCGCTCGCCAGTTAATTTAAGATTCTGTTTTGTTTCTTCTAAATCATCTTCTACTTTTTGCAAGTTGTTATAATACATTTTTTTCTTTGGTTCATGTCGTCCTATTGCTAGAAAATTGCAATATTTGTCGATTTCTTTACTGCTAGGTTTATGACCTAGCCTAGCATTAACCTCGTCAGTAGTCCAATGATTTTTTAATAAATGACAAGCCATAGAACTTCTCAAATCTTTCCATGTTACATTTTGCCCTTTGGGAATACATTTAGCTTTAACTATGCCGACAGCCCTATTAAGAAACTTTTTAGATTGTGCATATTCAAATTTAAAAATCTGTTCGTCATCTTTTAAATCTTTAAGAATCAAATCGAATAATTCAGTTGTTTCTTTAAAATTAGTTATCTCGCTTCTTGTTAATCTTGTCCTTTTAAGTTTGTCCTTAGGAAGATTAACCATATATTCCGGTTCTTTTGTATTTGGGTTTATCTGTCTGAAAACATCGCTTTTTTTCAAACGAATAATAGTATTAACATTTTCTCCAATATCAAAAGCAATCCAACATAATAATTTTTGGTCCAAACGCAGAACAGCATCAATGATTTTTCTAAATGTTTCTTCCTCAATAAATCTTACATCTTCTTTATTATGACATCTCGTGAACTCCATAACTTCTTTTACTATTTCTGACTTTCCAGCCATTTCAAAAGGTTTACTTCTAAACATTTTTCCATAATAACTTTTCAAGTCGCCAAATCGCTCACCTCTTTTTGTTTTAATCTTTCCGTCTTCTAAATCATCGTAAACTTTTTTTATGTCCTCTTTAGTAAGATGTATCCAAGGTTTATTATTAAACCATAAATTAACATTCTTGAATCTAGAAATATAACAACAAAGAGTATTATAACAAGGGTCATCTAGTTGTGCTAAACCATTGGTTCTCTTTAATTTTAATTCCTGCCAGTCAAAGAATTTAGTAAATAATTCTTTATTCTCCTTACATAAATCTCCAGTTAATAGATTATTTTTTGTCCTAATATATCTCTCTTTAAATTTCATAAGATATAGAATACCCGCTAGTATATATACTTTACGGATATGTACCTTTAAGATACACGCCCCCACGAGGATTCGAACCTAGACTAATTTATCAAAGTCTCATTTTTTTTCCAAACTTTTTGGCCATTTTCTGAAGCTGTTTTTGGCTGAAGCCCTGCATTCCTTTGCTCGGGTCAAAATCCTGGCCTGATTTTAACATGTCTTTTAATAAAGAATATTGTTTTAATAAAGCACGAACATCACTGGTAGCTAGGCCAGAGCCTTTTGCTATCCTTGCTATTCTTGAGGTTTGTTTTTCTATTATTTCTGGAGAATCTTTTTCTTCTTTTGTCATGCTTTGAATTGCGAATTTCCATTTTTTCATTTTTTCTTCTTGACCTTGCAACATTCCTTCTGGAATCTTGGCTTTTCCTAAACCAGGAATCATTTCCATAAGCTTATCGAATGTTCCTATGTTATCTATACTCTTCAGTTGTTCATAGAAATCATCCATTGTAAACTTGCCTTGTTTTAACTTTTCCTGTTGTTCCTCTATTTTGTCTTTGTCTACAACTAGAGAAACTTTTTCTAGCAAAGCTTGAAGATCTCCTAAGCCTAAAATTCTTGAGATAAATGATTTTGGATTGAATGCTTCTATGTCCTGGATGTGTTCACCTGTTGTTATGAAGAAGATTGAAGCTCGAGTTTCATTGCAGGCTGTTAGTGCTCCTCCGCCTTTTGCTGTTGAATCCATTCTTGTTATTATTACCCCGCTTATGTTTAGTGCCTGTTGGAATTGCTCTGCTTGGGTTTTAGCAGCTTGTCCTATATCTGCTGGGAGAACAAGAAGAATATAATCTGGTTTAATTTTTTTCCCTAGCAATTTTATTTCATCTATTAAACCTGAATCTAGGGTATGCCTCCCTGCTGTGTCTACTATGACCAGATCATAATCTTTTAACTGTTTTTCATATTTTTCATATATCTTAATGGGATTTTTCTCTTTTTTATCTATAAAAGCTTGAAGATTGTTTTTTATTGCCAGCTGCTCTAGTTGGTCTGCAGCAGCGGGTCTATGAACATCTAAACCAAGCATGCAGGTTTTGAATCCTCGCTTGCTGTAGTAATTTGCTAATTTTGCCGAGGTGGAAGTTTTTCCCGAGCCATAGAGACCGAGGAGCATTATCTTTTTTCCTGGCTTAATTTCTAGTTCTTTCTTTTCTCCGCCTATCATTTCAAGAATTTTGTCATGTAAAAGCTTGATTATATGTTCTTTTTTTTCTACACCCTGAACTCGAGATTCTGCTGCTTTTCTTATGCTCTCAGAGATTTCTTTGACTAAGGAGATGTTAACATCTGCTTCTATCAATGCTCTTTGTAAGTCTTTTACAATAGAGTCGATTAGAGCTTTGTTTACAAAGAGAGCTGAAGCTATCTTATCTGTTGCTTTTTTCAATGCCTCGCCTAGCTTGCCAAACATATATTTTTAAGGAAATAGAAGGTTAATAAATTTGTGGTTTTGAGAACTTTTGGAGGTAAAGAGAAAAACTTATTCGCCGCAGGAAAATTGAGGTTCATTGGTTTGATTACCTAAATGCTGGGTTCATTGCCCTGTATACTAAAAAAGTTTACAATTTAACAACTCAGAATAGAATCACAACCCCAGTTTCTCGAGAAACCTGGTTTTGTCAAATGGTTCTAAATCTGAATAGTTTTGGCCTGTTCCTAGGAATAAGATCGGCTTGCCTGTGACATAGCTTACTGATAGAGTTGTTCCTGCTTTTTCATCAACATCTGCTTTTGTTAAGATTATGCCATCTATGCCTATTGCTTCATTGAAAATCTTAGCTTGCTCAATTGCATCATTTCCTGTGATAGACTCGATAACAAAAATCTTCAAATCAGGCTTGGAAACTCTAATTATTTTTTCCATTTCTTTTAGCAAACTGGCTTTGGTATGCATTCTTCCTGCTGTATCTATTAGAACAGCTTGAATTTTATGAGATTTGGCATGGTTTATTGCATCAAATGCAACAGAGGCTGGGTCGGAGTTATATTGGCTTTTTATCAGCTTAACTCCTAATCTTGAGGCATGTTCTTCTAGCTGTTCAATACTTGCTGCTCTGAATGTGTCTCCTGCTGCCAGAACACTAGAAATTTTGTTTTTTTGAAGTAAACTGGCGAGTTTAGCTATTGTTGTTGTTTTTCCAGAGCCATTTATTCCAAAAAAGACAATTACGGCTGGTTTTTCTTTGCTTATCTCTTTTATTTTTTCTAGAATATTAAAGGGTTTTTCAAATAAACTTTCTATTGAAATTCTTAGGGCTTGTTTTATCTTATCTTGAACTTCTGATTTTTTTATTTCTAAACCAAGTAATTCTTGCTTGAGATCTTTTTTTATTTTTTCCACAACTTCATAGGCAACATTGTTTTCTAACAAGATTAATTCTAGCTCTGAAAATATTTCTTCAAAATAAGTTTCATCTAGTTTGAAACTTGAAATAAATGTTTCTTTTAGTCTGGAGAAAAACCCCTTTTTTGGCTGTTCTTTGACTTCTTCTTTAGGATATAGAAGCTCTTCTGTTCTTTGTTCCGGGGTTGTAATTTCTAAGCCTTCTTGTTTTATATCTTGAACAACTTGCTCTGTAACTTTTCTTTCTTTTTTTAGTGTTTCTTGAGACTTTTCTTGTTTCTTTGGTTTTTCTTTCTTTTGCTTTTTCTCTTTAACTTGCTTGAGTTTTATAGTCTTGGCTGGCTTTTTCTTCTCTTTTTCTGCTGTTTTGGCTTTTTCTTCACTTGATTTAAACCAAGACTTGAGTTTATCTTTTAGGAAATTGAACATGCTTATAGTAGTTTTTTAAGGGTTAATAAAGTTGCGGTTTTAGAGGTAAATACTAACTGCTGTTTTGTATACTTGGTAATTGAGTTCATCAGCGAGTTAATTGTTTTTCAAACCAAAGAACACCCCACTTGTTTACTGAATAGTTTTATTTTTATCTCTGAACATTTATGGGTAGATTTATAAATTTGCTTAAACTAAGATATTGAAATGGGGTGTAAGATTTACTTGTTCAGGCATGGGGTAACTAGAGATAATGCAGAGGGCATATTTTCTGGCTGGAGGGATGTTAGTTTGAATGAAAAAGGCAGGAAAGATGCCTGTATTATTTCTCTAAGATTGAAAGACAGGAAAATAGGCCTGGCTTTTCATTCGGGAATGAAGAGAAGCATCGAAACTTTGAATGAAATTTTAAAATTTCATCCTGAATGTAACTTAATTGTGGAAGATCCTAGGATTAAAGAGAGAAATTATGGCAAGTTGCAAGGAAAGAGCCATTTGGAGATTGTGCAAAAACAAGGAGCAAGTAAGTATGATTCTTGGCATAGGAGTTATGAAACTAAACCCCCTGGTGGAGAAAGCATAAAAGATGTTGAAAAGCGAGTTTTAGCATTTATCAAGGATTTGTTGAAGCTTGTTAAAGAGAAAAAGGTTAATGTTGCGATTTCAGCCCATGGAAACTCTATTCGTCCCATAAGAAGATACTTTGAAAAGCTTTCTATACCAGAAATGTGCTCTTTATACAATGATTATGAGAGTGTTTGGGAGTATGAGGTTTAGGAAGAAAATGATAGGAGAGAATTTAGAATTAAACGAGAAAACAAAAAAGGAACTCGAAGAGAGAAGGCAAAGAATAAAATCTGGAAAATTCATCAGCCACGAGGAAGTTAAAAGAAAATTTGGGTTATAATATTTATAACTTAGATTAGCAACCCGAGTATAATAATACTTTTAAACTGCTTCTATCTAGCTGAAATATGATAACTTATAACGATATATATGAAGCTTTGAGGAAGGAAAAATATTCTGAACAACTGCAGAAAATTGACAAAAAGTTTATTCTTGATGTTGCTGATTATTTGAGGGAGAAAAAACAGCTGACTCAGAAAGAAGGAGATATGTTCTCTGAGGTTATTGTTAAGACTAAGAAACAAGTTGAAAATGCCATAAGCATTTTCAAAGAGTTAATGCTAAGAAGAAAGAAGAAAATTTTGCAATTGGCTTTTATTGCAGCTGAAACAGGAATAAGCAAGAGCGATTTTGATTCTATGCTTGATTTTGAAAAAGAGATGTTTGACAAGATTGTTAAGAGTATGGAGCATACTGACAGAGAGATAGCTGGCTGCTTGAATGGCAAGAAGGAGAAATGTGCTAATACATTGGTTAATTTTAAAGAGAATGTTGAAGAGTTTCTGGGATTAGATGGAGAGATGGTTGGGCCTTTTGATAAAGGTGAATTGGCAAATCTTCCTGAGGGAATTGTTAAAATTCTAGTTGATGCCGGAAAAGCCGAATTTGTTGAGGAAGACTGAGTTCAGAATTAATAATTAAGTTCGTTTCGTAAACTTGGAGTTTGGTGCTTGGTTGTTTTAAACAATTGCTCGTCTCAATGCTAAGTATACTAAAATAGTTTGACTTTAATAACAAGAATTATTCATCTTCTGGCACAACTCTCGCATCAACTATGACTGCTTCTTTGTCATTCAAGATTATAGGATTAAGATCAGCCTCTTGAATCTTTAGCTGAGAGAAATTATAAATTAAATTAATGAGTTTTGTTAGATCATGGCTCTTTTTTTCTATAATCTGGAAAATCTTGAGTTGTTTTATTGAAGTTTCAATTTTTTCTTTGCTTGATGGAAGAATAAGAAATGTTTTGTCCTGAAGGATTTCTGTAAAACTACCCCCTGCTCCTAACAACAAGACCTTGCCAAAGGTTTTGTCTTGCTTTAATCCTGCAATAAGTTCTATTCCTGAAATGTTTTTTTGTAGAATAAACTTTTTTCCTTGGAATTTTTTTTGGAATTGCTTGAGTTTCTTGTCTAAATCTTCTTGATTAAGACAAAGTTCTATTCCTCCTAAGGAAGCTTTGTGCTCCCAAGAGTTTAATTTAAGCCATAGGGGGAATTTTAGCTTGAGAATTTTGTCTTGGAACTTGTCAATTGAAGAGTTTATTGGCAGAACCAAGTATTCTGCAATAGGCAAATCTTTTAATTCTTCAAATGAGCTTTCTAAATCCAACATTTCTGCCATATTGGCTCTAGTTTCAAGGGTTTTAAATATGTTTTGGAGTATAATAATGTTTAAAATCTAGCAATCTAGTTCTTATCTATGAGAGATGTTGAGCAATTAAAAGCCGATAATGCTACCAAAGCCTGGTTAGGTTTTCTTTTTAATACTAAGGCAAGAAGTTTTGAGTATTTTGGGAGACATTTAGATGGGGAGGTCTTTGTTCATTCTGAACTTTGGAAAGTTCGTTTTAGAGAGGATTGTGTGTATAGGTATCGACATTCTGGTTTGACTGATGTTGTTGAAAAATCTTTTTACAATCTTGGTTTTAAGAGCTGGCAATATCTGGCTTTTAAAACTGGATTTGAAGGAGCGAGAAAGCCTTCATTGTTGCATCCTTTTAAAAGACATTTTTATTATTTAGGCAAGAAAGAAAATTCATGATTTCATCAAATTTAAATACTATTAACTTCTCTTTTTCTAAATACAGGAAATTAAAATTTCTTGTCTTTCAAAAATATGAGGATTTATTGAAATGAGGCTGAATATTGTAATTGGAGGAAAGGCGGGACAGGGGCCGAATATATTGACTAGCTTAATAGCTCAAGCTTTAACAAGTAAAGGATTATATGTTTTTTATTCTAGAAACTACCAATCATTGATAAGAGGGGGGCATAATTTTAATCAAATTACAATTTCTAACTTGCAAG
>JAPLYA010000118.1 GCA_026395775.1 Candidatus Pacearchaeota archaeon | reverse complement strand
ATCCTCCCCGCATAAAGTTTATAAAGCCTCAATCTCTCGAGATTTTAATTAACCTGCGAGTTCACGCGTGAGCAGAAGTTATTTATTGACTTCTGTTTATAATATAATTAAGAGTTAAAAATAAAACTATTTTAATCGCAGGGAAAATTGTGATTGGTTTGAATTAACACCAATGCTCGCACAATAATTAAGTATACAAAACAGCAGTGAGTTATTAACGAGAAAATAACATGAAATCAAAAACAAAAATAAATGAGCAAGCTAAGAAAAAACTTAATCCTGAAGTAGTTGAAACCATATTCCAGGCTAAGAAAAACAAAAAATGGCTTGAAGTTGCTGATATTTTAACTAGACCAAGAAGAATAAAAACTATTTTAAACCTAGATCAGATTGATAAAGAAAGCAAGGAAGGCGACACTATTGTTGTTCCTGGAAAAGTTCTGGGAGAAGGAAATGTTACAAAAAAGATAAGAATAGTGGCCTTGCAATTTTCAGAAGAAGCTAGAAAAAAACTAAAAGATAAAAAATGCGAAGTTGTAAGTTTAAAAGAAGAGATAGCTAAGAATAAGGAAGCTAAAGGAATCAATGTATTAAAATGAAAAATCAAATAATTTTTACCTCATTAAAATTCGGAGAATTTTAAGATGACAAATGAAATAATAATTGATGGAGAAAATGCCGTTATGGGAAGATTAGCTAGCTATGCTGCAAAACAAGCCCTGCAAGGAAAAGAAGTTAAAATCGTAAATGCAGAAAAAGTAATTATAGTGGGAAAAGAAAAAGGAATTGTTATAGAATTTAGAAAAAGAAGAGCAAAGGGCGGGGATATACTAAGGGGGCCATTTTATCCATCACAGCCCGATAAGATTTTGAAAAGAGCAATAAGGGGCATGTTGCCTTACACTAGAGACAGAGGCAGACAAGCTTTGAAAAGAGTTATGTGTTATATTGGTGTTCCTGAGAATCTAGCTAATCTTAAAAAAATAAAAGCAAAGGGAAAAGTAGGAATAGAATTAAAGGAAATTTCAAGGAGATTAAAGTGTATACAAAAATAGTAACTTCAGGAAAGAGAAAGAGAAGTGTTGCCAGAGCTACAATTTTTCCTGGAACGGGAAAAGTGAAAATAAATAGAATGGCTTTAGATTTCCTGCCTGAATTCAGAAGACTATTGATAGAAGAGCCATTGAGAATTGCTGGAGAGCTTGCTAAGTCTTATGATATCGAGGTTGTTACTAGGGGCGGAGGGATAGAAGCAGGTATAGAAGCAGCCAGACTTGCTATTGCTCGAGCTCTAGTGAAAATAACAAATTCTAAAGAATTGAAAAAAGCATTTTTAGATTATGATAGAAATCTTTTAGTTGCAGATACAAGAAGAAAAGAGCCTTACAAACCAGGAGATTCTAAAGCTAGAGCAAAAAGACAGAAGTCTTACAGATAATTAGTTATTTTCTATGAGCAAAGTCCCGCTCTCCTGATTCAAATCTTTGAAAATAATCTCTAAGAAAATCATCAACTGAAAAAGAAATTTTTTGCGGATTCTCAGCCATTTCTCTCATTGACCCTTCATAGATGAGATGTGCTTTTGCATCTGCTACTTTTAATGCTAGGGGTTGCATAGTAGAAAATGTTTTCCTATGCGCTCTAAAGTGTATCTTTCCTGGGTCTAATTGTGGAAATGTTTTGGAACAATAATAATGAATAAAATCTCTTGAATTGCCATCCAACTTGCCATCAAAATGAAACCTTAATTCATCTGGTTCTGAAAATTTTTTTGTTAATCCTGGAACAAGCGAATAAGAAGCTACAGCAAGATGATGTAGTCCATTTGGAACTTGGTTTGGATTTATATTAACAAACCCCCAATACCTTCTTGGGGGACCTTTTCTTTTTCTAAATGTTAAAAAAGATTTTATAAATTCGAGAGAATCTCTAAAGGATGCTGTAGTCCTCCTGCAGTCTCCTAATAAATTCGAAGCTATCCCTACATCAATTTCGGGCCAATCTATCTTGCCATTTCTAACGGAGGGAGCGTTATTGGATTCATCAAAAAATAAGTAAATTACATTTCTCCCTCTTTTCATAACAAAAATAATAAAAAGTCATTTTTAAACATACTTACCAATTGAAATATACTTTCTAGAATATATATCCTCAAGCACAATCATATTTTTTAAGCTTGAAATAATAGCAAGTGAATGATAATCCAACTCGGATTAGAATGTTATGTTGGTTATGTAATAAAAGTGTCTCCCTCAGAGCTGAAAGTTGGTTCTAGTAGCAAACAAGATAAAGAGATAAGATTAAATTATGATTCGTGTGAAGTAGTTATTGATCCAAGCAATATAACTATCTCTGGAGCAAGGCAGGAGGTTTTCTTTGAAAGGGGATTTAATTCTGAAGGATTTGCATATTTTCAGCTTGCTAGAAATGGAAAAAGATTTAATTGGGAAGACTATAAGAAACATGCTGGGTGGATACGGACTGGCAGAATAGTAAAGAAGAAAAGCCAAGAATAGATTTATAAACCGTTAAAATATGTAAAGTCAAGAATTAGACAACTAATTCTGAGTAATACAAGGAGGATTTAGAAAATGGCTTACGGCGGAGGAGGCTTCAGAAGAGGAGGCTTTAAAAGGGATTTCGGACCACGAGAGATGACAAAGATCAAGTGTGCTGAATGCGGCAAAGAAGACGAAGTTCCTTTCAAACCTAGAGAAGGGTCAAAGGTTTTATGCAAAGAGTGTTTCATGAAAAGTAAGGGAATCACCCCCACAAAACCTGAGAAAGCTGAAGATGCAGACGAATCTGAAGAAGGATCAGAAGAGTCTGAAGAATCAGAAGAAGATGTAGCATAAGATTATTTCTTATCTATGTTGTTCAAGATAGATGGCAGTTCTGCCATTAGTTTGTTTATTATTTCTTTTTGTTTTTTATTCTTACTAAATTCAAATACATTATAAGTTTTTGATATGGCTGCAATCATTGCCAAGTTAGTATCTTTGTCTTTCTCTCTACTCAGAGTTTTAGCTAGTTTTGTATAAACTTCTTCTTCTGAAGCTAAGGGGTTTTTAATTTTAAAATCTAAGGTTTCGTTTACAGCAGAAATCATCTTTATCTTTATATCAAGCTCTTTTACCATGATTGATGTTAGAACTTGAGGTTTATAAATTTAGTTGCAGTCTATTGATATTATCATATTAGTAAAAAGAAAACTATTTCAGTGAATAAGAGAATCACAGCCGATTGGTTGTTTAATTAAACCGAGGAGACAATTACCCCTTTAAACAAAACAGCAGTTAGTTTTTACCTCTAAAAATAAGAAAGATATTTAAACAAAAACTGTTATTTAGAATCATGAAATGTGAAAAATGCGGGTATGAATCAGAAGAAAACAAGAAATTTCGGGAAGCTTATCTTTGTCAGGTTTGCAGGCAGTTTGCTCCTTCTGAGAATTTGCAGGATTACTTGAATGAAAAAGTTGATTCTAAAGCTTTAGAATCATTCAGGAGATTTTCGAAAGCTAATATCTCGGGGATGAAAGAGAAATTTAAGCAAGGTAATATTATGTCACGAGCAGCCTATGGCTATAAAATTGTGAATAAAGAGTTAGTTCCAGATGAAGAGAAAAAAATTCTAGTTCAGGGGATATTTCAGGATTTTTTAAATCAAGATGCAAGTTTGAATGCTTTAGCAAAGAAATATGGATTTTCGGTGAACGGCTTAAAGAAGATTCTAAAAAACTTCACCTATCTGGGCAAGGTTAAGTTTTCTGGAGGAATACTTCAAGGAAAGCATCAGCCAATAATTTCTTCTGAATTATTCAATAAGGTTCAGAATAAGCTGGAAGATAAGAGCTAAGTTGATAATAAGAAAACTATTTTAGTATACTGTTTAATTGAGTTCATTAGTTTGGAAATGGGTTTAAAAAGATTTGAAAACTCCCTACTTATCTAAAAAACAGCAGTTAGTTATTATCTCTGAAATTTTGCATTATCTCCTATCTTTAGATTACTCATAGAAGTAAAATTAGAATTAACTTCTAGAACATATTGCCCTTGATGAGTATAAATCTGGCAAGAGTCAGAACATTGGGAAGCTTGCTCAATCGCTGTTATCTCTAGATTTGAATTAATCCATATTATATCTAGGGGGATTAAGGTGTTTTTCATCCAGAAGGATAAATCTTTTTCTTCATCATAGATAAATAGCATTCCCCTAGAGAGATTATTCCGAAACATTAATCCGAGTTCTTGTTGTTCTTGGCTTACAGCTAGCTCTACATCTACACAAGTGGAGTTGAAGCAAACTTGTTTTATTTTCTCATTATTAACTTTAGGAATAAAAATTAAAACCAGAAATAAGATAATTATTAAGAATATTGCTAAAATTTTAAATTTGGGTTTCATTTTTCATCAATTCATCAATGGGTGATTTGATTTTCTTGAGATGTTCAGTAGAAATGTGAGTATACAGTTCTGTCGTAGAAATAGAGCTATGGCCCAACAGAGCCTGAATATATCTTATATCTACACCTTGTTCTAGAAGATGCGTGGCATAAGAATGCCGAAGAGTATGAGGGTGAACTTGTTTGTTTATTCCTGCTTTTTTTGCTGCTTTTGCAACTATTTTCTGAAGATTTCTTGGGGATAACTTGAGATTAATTCCTGAAAATAGATATTCTTGATTTTCTTGTTTTTGATTTGAAACCTGTTCTTTTAATTCGGGGAGCAGAAATTCGGGAATGTTGAAAACCCTATCCTTGCGACCTTTTCCTTGCTTAACATAACCTATTTTTTCTTCAAAATTTAAATTATCAAGCTTGAGATTGAGCAATTCGCTTACACGAAAACCGCAGGCATACAGCAAGCTTAGCATAAGCTTGCTTTTCTTGTTGTTGCATGAGTCAAGAAGCTTCCTAACTTCGTCTTTAGTTAGAACAGCCGGGATTTTCCTCTCTTTTTTTGGCCTTTTTATTCCCAGTGTTAAATCTTTTTTTAAAATATTTAGGTAGGCATATTTTATTGCTGACAAGAATACAATTATAGATGAAGAAGCTTTATCTGAGAGATTTTCAGCCATATACGACTTGATATCATCTTCACTAATTTGTTCGGGAGGTTTCCTAGAAAACTCTAATAATTTATTATTATATTCAACATAATTCCTTATTGTATGTGGAGAATTCTTGCTAATTTTAAGTTCTGTTTCAATCTTTTTTAGGAATTCCTCGTTTTCCATACCCAGATTATGCGAACCCGTTTTAAATATGTTTCGAAGATTTGGTAAAAATAACTGTTTTAGTATAAAGTGTAATTGTGTTGGTTGGGGACTTTTGAATAGATTTTTATATTTCTAAATCTTAGGATAAAAAGGAAGTAAGAATGAAAAATAAAATTGTTGGATGTGGTGGGGAGCTGTTTATGGCTTGGGCTTTGTCGGGGCTGTAATTTATTATATTTTAACTGCAACTAGCTTTTGGTTGGGGGTCTTGGGAATATTGAAAGCTTTAGTCTGGCCTGCTTTTCTTGTGTTTAAGCTCTTGAGATATTTGGGTGCTTGATTTGTGTAGGTGTGCAATCCACAGACATATGTCCTACCCTAAAATAGCTTATAAAAAGCAAAATAAATGTCTGCTGGGCATTTCCCATGCAGACTAGAATGAGGTCGGAAATGATTATACCTCATTCTAAAAAGTTCTAAATCATTATTGC
>JAPLYA010000069.1 GCA_026395775.1 Candidatus Pacearchaeota archaeon | reverse complement strand
TCCTGCTGTCTTAGCTTGAGTTCTTTTTGTTCTATATCTTGGGAGTTTTGTTTTATTTGGGAATCTAGGCTAGAAAGCTCTTTTTTACATCCTTCTATTGAACTAAAACTAAGCTGTTCTGCTATTCTAGAGATTTCTTTTAATATGAAGTTTGACTCGTTATCTGCTTTTTCCTTCTGCCTGAGCTTGTCTGCTAGAATTTCTTTTATTGAATTTGCTTTTTCTTTTAAATTTAAAAGATTTTTTCTTTGTTTTTCAATGGATTCGAGCTCGAGCTTTTTCTTTTCTAATTCCTGGGATTTTTTAGCTTGAGAAGGAAAATCTTTTCTCAGCTTGTCAAGCTCCAGTTTGATAGTTGTGATTTCAAGCTCTGCTTTTTGTTTTCTTGATTCTGCATCTTGGGTTTTGGCTTGGATATTCTCTTCTCTTACCTCTAGAACAGCTATTTCAGCTCTAATATCTGAAATTTTGTTATTTAATGAGGTTTGCTCTATTCCGGATGATTTTTGAATGAAACTTGAGATTTTTTCAATTTCTTGCTGTAAGCTTGAAATTTCCTGCTCTATTTTTTCTGCTTTCTTGTTCTGCTCTTGTTTCTCTTTGTCTTTCTTATCAAATCTCTCCTGATGCTGAGAAATTTCTTTTGCTTTTTCATCAATTTTTCTTTTTATTATAGAGGCTTTGTGTTTTTTCTCATCTTCCTGAAGTTTTTTGAATTTCAAGGCTTGCTTTCTTTCTTCTTCAAGATTCTTCAGATAGCTTGTTCTTTCTCTTAAAATAGAAGAAACTTCTTTTAATTTTTCTTCTGTTTTCTCCAATTCTCTAAGTGATTTTTCTTTTCTTAATTCGTAAATGGATATTCCTGCAACTTCTTCTATAATTTTTCTTCTTTCCTCTGCAGTCATCTTAACTAAATCTGAGATTTCTCCCTGCAGAATAATATTAAATCCATAGGGATCTATGCCTGCTTGAGCCAGCAACTCAAGTACCTCTTGTCTAGTTTTTGTTTCTCCATTTATCTTATAGATTCCCTGGCCGTTGCTTCTTACAATTCGTTCAATTGAAATTTCTTTACTATCGATTGAAAACTTTTTATCTGAATTATCAAAAGTTAGTTCGACAGATGCTTGAGAAGCTGGTTTGTGAATTTTTGTTCCTGCAAAAATTAAGTTAGTTGCTTTGTCTGCTCTTAAACTCTTTATTGACAATCTTCCTAGAACAAAACAAATCGCATCTGTGATATTCGACTTACCACTCCCGTTGGGACCAACAACAACATTCATCCCATTCACAAATGGAACTTGGGTCTCTGAAGCAAAAGATTTAAAGCCCTTCATCACCAGCTTTTTTATATAAACCATTAAATACAAAAAGGAACAGGGGTTTTTAAGTATTTTTAAAGCTCATAAGTGGGCTAAAACAACTATATAACCTTATTTTTTCTTATGTCAAGGAACTTGGCTAAAACCACCTCCTTTAGGATGTGGTAGTTCCTTGAGCATCCTAAAAACAAGGGGCTTTACAAACCGCACCTTGTAAGGTGTGGTGGCTCCATTGTTTTTTTGATTATGCTGGCAATATCTTTATCACGCAAAGAAATTGTTATAGGGGTTAATGATAAATGCTCTTCGCAAAAGGTTCTCTCTTCTAGATATCCATAAGGGTATAAACCAAGCCCCCTTCTTTTATCATAATCTAATGAAGAGCATGTGAAATCTTTAAGAACATTGGTTTTTTCTCCAAATGACTGAACTGAGTAATACAATCTATCTATATTCATTATTGGAATACGAAAAGCCACATTAAGAAAACAACCCCCAACAATTGCTCTTAAGCCATCTTTGCTTATTTGTGCTGATTTTTCTTTTAATCTTTCTAACATTATTTTTACAAACTCTCTGAAATGTTCTGGAGATCTTTGTTCGTCATTCATCCTCCAAGAGTTTAGCCTGCAGGAATATGATTGAGAATTATATCTATAAACTCTGATTTTTCCTGACGCAGGAAAATCTGGTTGAGGAATTAAACAAGTTAGAATCTGTGATGAAAAATTATAATGAATAGTATCAGCTTGTTTTTTTCTTTTGTTTATCGCTCTTTTTGCCTGTTGCAAGGAAAAAAATGGACCGATTGAATTTGTAGTTACATCCCCTATACTTTCTGCTCCAGGAACTGGATCATCCGGGAGAACTTGCCCAAGAGAAGTTCTTGCGAAGTATACTGGAATTACTGGGTCGGGAAGTACTAAATCGCCTGTTTCTGCCCCAGAAACATAATGCTTACCAGAGATTTTAACTAGCTTGTTTTCGTCTATTGGATGAAGGATTGCTCTTTCCATAAGCTAAGAAACATATAAATATTTAAATAGTATTCCGTAGTTTTAACACATAATTGGAGTTAGAATGTTTGATGAATTAATAAGCCTTGGATTAGAGAACTATGAAGCTCGTGCTTTGGATTCTTTATTTAAAGAGAGATTAAAACTCAGAGAATTAAGCAAAAAATCCAGGATTCCTTTTGGAAAAGTTTATTCTGTTATTAAAAGCTTAAAGAGAAAGAATCTTGTTAGGGAAACTAACTCTAGGCCAAAGTTAGTTTATGTTGAAAATGTATCGGATGTTGTATCAAGATTAATCAAAGAAAAGCAGGATAAAGAAAGATTAATTCTAGAGAATCTTAGAGAGTTCTCAGCTAGAATCGACAAGGAGAAGAATAAGGAGACTAAATTTTTCCAAATTGGCATTGAAAAAGAAGAGAGAAGGGAAATTCAGCTTAGAAGTTTTAAAGAAGCTAAGAATGAAGTTTTGCAGATTTTGAATATTTATCATAATC
>JAPLYA010000124.1 GCA_026395775.1 Candidatus Pacearchaeota archaeon | reverse complement strand
TTTATTTTGTTTTATTTTTTCCGAGTCGCTAGTTTTACCCAGATTCTCTCAATTGGAGGGGTTGTTTCTGGGGGATTGGCAGGCATATTGATCTTGTTGATGAATAAAAAAGCTAAGATTCTTGGAACAAGAAAGCCTGAGTATTCTATTAAGATTAGTTGGTTTGTTGTTCTTATCTTGAGTTTGATATTTGTGCTTGCTGTTGTCGCAGAAATCTTTCTTTAATTATTAAAATTTTCGGGCTCCCAAAAATGCGAACTTTAGCGAGCATTTTTGCGGTTTTAGAAATTTTTGGGTTAATTTGAGACTAAAGAGCTTGGGATTTGCGGGGTAATTTTTAATACACGGGAAAAATCTCCAATCTTTAGATTGGAGTTCTCATTTGTCGATTTTTCCCGGCCCTCATAAAATCTTCAGTTTAATGATAAAAGATAGGGTTTGCTGAGGTATTTTTTAATTATCTCAGAATCATTGAGCCAGATAATTTTCTTTTTGCTGTCAATGACAATTTTCCCAGAATAGATTAAATAATCTAGAATTACAGAAAAAGTTTGATACATTGTCTTCTTTGGAAGTTTTTTCCATAATTGTTTTTTTGAAAATATTCCAGAACGATTATAGATTGTTTTTTCCACCATGAGAATTGTGTTTAACTGAGGATAATGATGAAGTCTTTTTATTGTCATTTTTGATTTTAGTTTAAGATTTAGATATATATATTTATATAACTATATAAACTTTTTCATATATATTGTTATATTTTAAACATATAATTTAAAAAGCTATTTTTCCTGATTTTTTTGGCAATTTCAGAAAATTTAACCCGCAGTTTTTAATAAAAAAAAGAATGGTGCATAAGAAATTTATAAAGAGAGGAGAAAAGAAGTTTGGACCTTATTTGTATGAAAATTATAGAGTTAATGGCAAGACTAAAACAAGATATTTAGGATTGGCTAAACCTGAAGAAAAGGGAAAAAATTTGCGGGGTAACTATAAATTTTTTATAATAGGGGCTGTTTTAATTTTGGGCTTGATATTTTTTCTATTTTATGTTTTCAATTATAACGGGGTAACTGGAAAAGCAACTATTGAAATTTCTCAGTCATATGCTATTGGAGAGCAGATAACAGGGAATCTTAATCTGCTGTTAAAAAATGGGGAGTTAATTCCAGCTGATTCTATTGTTAAAATTAAACTTAATGGTCAAGAAAAAACTATTTCTTTGAGTTCTCTAGTTACTGGGGATAAGATTTCTGGAAATTTCTATGCTGAAAATTCTCAACTTCAAGGACAAGGCGAAGGTTTTGGTGTTCCTGGCAAGAAAACAGTTTATCCTGCGGTTGATTTTATTCTTTTAATTTCGAAAGAGAAGAAAGAAGAACAACCTGTTGAAACTCCTGTCGAGGTGCCTGCTGAAAATCCTGAACAACTCCCTCAAACAGAAACACCAATAGAACAGCCTGTTGAAGTGCCAATTGAGATACCTGCAGAAACTCCAGTTGAAACACCTGCTCAAGCAATTGAAACCCCAATAGAAACAACAGGAACACCTGCAACTGAAACTACAACTACTCAAACTGAAACAACACAAGCTGAACCTGCTGCTTCTGAAACTCCAAGCCCTGCTCCTGAAGCTGCTCCTGCTGAAGCATCTCTTATAACAGGACAAGCAACAAAAGAAAATAAAAATAAAAAAGAAGTTCCTGGAAAAGCAAGCAAAAACCAACCTTTTAGCTATCAGCTTGAGGAAGGAGAAACAGCTGAGATAAAGAAAAATTCTGTTTCTGTTGATGGAAAAAAGATTGAGGATAATGCTGTCAGTTTATCTCAATCTGGAAATGAAATTAGCATAATCACAGAATATTTAGAAGAAGAACAAGGATTTGGGTTAGAATACCTACAATCTGAAACTGAAATACTTACCATAAATCTTGAGCAGTTTAATATTACAGCTGAACTTGGAACACTAGAAGTTAGTTTGGGATATTCTAATGAAAAGATAGTTGATGCAAGCAAGGAGATTAAGATTGAGGGAGAACAAGTTCAAGAAGTTCAGGAAAATGAAACAGAGATTATTACTCCTGAAATCAATGAGACAATTGAAACCAACATAACAATTCCAGAGCTTAATATTACAAATATAACAATAGCAAATGAAACTGTCCAGAATTTAACAATTGAGAATTTGACTGAGTCGAGTATTACAACTTTGCAATATAAAGCTGTAATAAACCAGCCTGTGAAGTGGCTTAAGAAAATAAGGATTGAAGACAAGACAGATGATTTTAAGATTAAAATTCCAAAAGAAGCTGAAAACATCACAATAAAGACAGGAGAGCAAGTTGAGCAAGAGGAGATAAATGCCAAGGATTATGAAAAGAAAGTTGAGGATATTGAAAGAACAAGCTTGATTACAGGAAATGTTGTGCTTGACTCTAGCATAAGCAAAAAAGGGTTTTTTGCTAGGTTGTTTGGTTGGATTACTGGAAGGGGGATTACAGGAAAAGTTATTTCTGAGCAAGATTTTAATAGTATAATTGAAACAGGCACAGAAAAAATAGTTGATTTGAATGGGGTTGTTCAAACTGTCGCTGGAAATGAGAGCATTGGGGTTGTTTATGAGACACCTGCCCCCTTAGCAAGAGAAGAGAATTTGACAAATGGAAAGAGAATTGTGATTTATACCAATAAGGAATATAATTATACTGATGTTTTGGCTTATACTTTGATTGATAATCTTGTCAGCATAAATCAATCTGACAAGATAAAGCTGTACTGGATTAGAAATGAAGAAACAGCTGTTAATAGAATTGAAAGCGAGGCAGTTACTTCTGTTATTAATGAGACAATAACAAGTAATGAAACTATTCAAACTATTAATGAACAAGATAGTAGCGAGATAGTTGAAACTGTTAGTAATGAAACTATAATCAATAATGAGAGTGTTCAAACAAGCGATGAGTCTTCTGTTGAGAATAATACTGCTAGTGAAGAAATAATTAATAGTTCTGCTGAGAATTTAGAAAACAGTGTAGCTTTAACAGGAAATGTTATTAGTGAGAAAATAATTAGTAATAACAATATTCCGAGCGAGCCGCAGGCGAGCGAGATTAGAGTTGAAGTGGCTTTTACAGCTGAAGATTTGGATGAAGATGGGATGATAGATTATATTGAGTGGAATGTTCCACACTTGTCAAACCAAACATTTGAACTTATTATCGAGATTTCTAAAGCTGAACATTTAGATGAAAACAGAACATTTATTGAAGATGTTTATGATAAAGTTAAAGCTAAAGACAATATATGGCAAAATATTCCAGATGGGGAATATCTGAGAGTTACATTTGAGAAACCATTGGACAAAACAAGAGATATAACTATTTATGCCAGAGGAAAAGAAGAGTGTGTTAATGGTTCTGTTATTGTTGATAACAAGGAAGTTCCATGCGAAATTTATGAGAAGAAGAAAAGAATAGATGAGATAAGCAAGGAGCTGAAGAATGGTGAATAAAGAAGAAAAAATTACATGCAGGCATTGCGGGAGCTTGGATGTAATTAAAAAAGGAGAAAGAAAACTCAGTTTTGGAAAGAGAAGAATTTATTTCTGCAAGGATTGTTCTAAAAGGTTTTCTATTGGGCTGAATAAGAAGCAATTTGACGCATGGCTTATTGTTGATGCTGTTTGCTTGTATAATAAAGGATATAGCTATGAAGAGGTTTCTGAATTGATTGCAAGAAAGCATAAAATTCGAGTTGGAAAAAGTTCTGTTGAGAGATGGGCAAAAGAGTATGGGCTTGGATTTTTAGATATTAGAGACA
Organism: Candidatus Pacearchaeota archaeon; assembly: GCA_026395775.1. GTDB lineage: Archaea > Nanobdellota > Nanobdellia > Pacearchaeales > GW2011-AR1 > JAPLYA01. The sequence continues at coordinate 2,525 of JAPLYA010000124.1, read as the reverse complement.
GGATTATTTCTAAATATGGGAAAGAGATTATTATTGAAAGAATGTTTAATCATTCTGGACTTGTCTATAATTTTAAATTTCATAAGGGCAAATTAAACGAGTTTGGAAAATTTTTCGGATTGAAAGATTTTATCTATCAATTAAGCAGGGGAATTGATGATTCTTTGTTTAATGATAATGAAAATAGATGTTCTCAATCCAGGGAGAACATTACTGTTAATGTTTCATGTTCTGAAAATTTACGTTTGAATAAAATTATTGGGGAGATGCTGAAAATTGTGAGAAGCAATTATCAACGGCATAGCCTGGTTGAACAATTAATGCTTTGCTGCGATAGGGATACTGTTGCTGTTGAAGTTCCCGTTTGGTACTGGAATAAGAGAACTGATAGCGGGGTTTGCGGACATATTGATATTCTTCAGGTGAAGTTCGGAAAAATATGGATACTGGACTATAAGCCAGATGCTGAAAAAGAAAAATTTGAGAAGGTTGTTTCGCAGCTTTATCATTATGCTATTGCCTTATCTTTCCGTTCAGGAATGGGGCTTAGAGATATTAAATGTGGATGGTTTGATGGCTCGAAGATATTCTGCTTTGAGCCTTCAGAGGTGAGGGTGAAATGGTAAAGAAAATAGAAAATCAGATTTTATTATTAAGGAACATTTTAAGCAAATCTTTAGTGTTATATACCTTAACTAATAATTGTTCTTTAAAATGCGGGTCATTTGACCAGATTGGGGAATTTGTTGATAATGCTAATGAGATAAAATCAATATCGTCCGGGTCAGATATCAAATCAGCGGCTTTTTCAAAAAATAATCCATATTCTAAAGATGCTATAAAATCAATTGATTCTTCTACTTCTGCTAGTCTTATTTCGAATTGCTGTTCTGAAAGCCCCGACTTAGTTAAGCATTCTGATTTGTGCTCTTCTAATTCTGATTTTATAAATTTTGGAGCAATAAAATTGGCCCTAATTGAAGCAAATAAATATGCAGATGTAGATTTAGGATTCATTAATGAAAAGAAAATATTATTATCTAATATGAGCTTCATTTTATTTTATTCTGATTCCAGCTTTTTTTCAGGAGAAAGTTTTAAAAGTAATTTTTCCCTAATTTCAGGAGAAATTTCTTTGAGTAACTGCTTGAATCTGCCTATTTTAGCTTTTCTTCCTAATTCCACACTCCATTTGATTAATTCCTGTTCTTCTTTAGAATGGAATCTTTTCAATAATAATTCAGCTTCTTTTTTCCTATTGGCTAATCGCTCTCTGACAAGCTCTGACCAATTAACCCATATGAAATTAGCCATTTGTAATTTTAATTCATTATCTATTGCGAGAGTTATTGATGCCATTTATAATTCTCCTTTAGATTTTAATAACTCACACTTTTTTAATTCTTCAATCTTTTCTTTTATTGCTCTGCGGGCTACTTCTGCTACATTTACTTCTGGAAATTCTTTCTTAAATTCTGTTAATAATTCATCTGGGATTGACAATGTTATTTTGGGCATTTTTATTATTCCAAGTATTTATGTTAATTCAAGTAGATATGTGTATTTAAATCTTTTGGTTGGAACTTCAAATGAGAAAAATAAATAAAAAAAGAGGAAAAATGGTTGAGAATCTGGTGAAAAACAGAGCCAGAGGGCTCGAAGATGGGAAGAGGAGCAGGGCTCGATTCTGGGAAAGATTTAAGAGGGGTTTCTCTGCCAGAAATCCCTTTGGGAACTTCCATTTGAGCCACACTGCTCCACGAGGGGGAAATAGCCAGATTAATAGCAATAATTATGCTGGAAATTTGGGCAAAAATGGTGCTGGCAGGACTCGAAGATGGGAAAGGGGTTTGGTTGTGGGAAATAATATTATAGTTATATTAATTTTACTTACCTCTCTGATTATCTTAGTTAGTGCCTTGACTCCGAAAGAAGAGTTAAGTCAGCTGGAAAATGAATTAACTAACTCTGGATATTCTTGGCTGATTAACTACTCCTTAAATAATTTTACTGAACAAGTTTCAAAGGTGATTGTTATAAGAGAGAATGATGATATTCCTCTTGCTATATTTGATAATATAACCCAATCTGGTTGGTATAAAATATTTTTAACAAACTTGGATGATAATGAAACTCAAGATGTTTTTGATTTGAAAGTTTTAGGAAATGTAGATTTTGATTATGTTATTGACCCTGAAGGAGATACTAACACTTGGATATGCACAGCTAATAACTTATTCAGCAATGCGGCGTGCTGGAGTTTAGGGAGTGTGCCTGTTGCAGGAGAGAATGTTATCTTTAATGGAACTTATAGAGGAAGCTGTAATGTTACAAATAACACTATGCCTCAGAATCTTAACTCATTTACTGTGGCAGATTACAGTGGAACAATTTATTTTGAACCACTTTTTGCAGTTGGAACATGGGGAAGCTGGCAAGGTAGTCAGTTGTGGAATGTTACAAATAATATTAACATCACAAATGGGACAATGAAGATTTATGGTGATGCTTATAATGCTAGTGGT
>JAPLYA010000003.1 GCA_026395775.1 Candidatus Pacearchaeota archaeon | reverse complement strand
TTACACATTTTGGGAACAAGGCAACAAGCTTTCCTTGGCTACTTGTGCCAATATTGCATTCTTCATTGAAGCATTTAAAACTTACATCCGCATCTATCAAATCTAAATTCGCATTATAGGTGTTAACTTCAATCTCAGAATTTTTAACATCGCAAATTCCAGTTTCTCCTGAAATTAATCCACCAGAACTTTCTCTTGGTTGGTTTCCCTGAATAACCACAGCAACAGGAAACTGGAACAATTCCTGGCCATCGTAAATCTGCACAAGAGTAGGATAAACTAAATCATAAACAAAATGATAAGGCACGTAGCAAAAGCCCAATACCCCCAAACCAGGCTGATTCCCAACCGGCTCAGCAACCAAAACTTCCTGGCCTGTATCAATTTTGCTCGGCCAGTCTCTAGAATACAAGAATCTGACAGTCTCTCCAAAACCCAAATCAAAATATTTTGCTTGGGTATTTATCATTATGGTGTTAGCTTCCAAAGCTTTCTTAATATCATTTCTAACATTTTCCATAGCCCAAACTTTTGGAGCGCAAGATAATTCAACATTGTTAACAGGTGCATTCAAATACAAAGTATCAAGAGCATAATTCTCCAAGAAAACATCAGTTTTCTCCTTAGCTAGAATTTCCCTCGCTAAGTTGTAATTCTTCCCAAGCTTGCTATCAATAATAACATCATGATTCTTTATAACATAGCTTTCATTTTCATATCCCAAATTCAAGTCAGCTTCAATTTTCACATTGACATTATTATCGGCTATAACTACTTGAACTTTCTTTTCTCCTAAACTAACATCATAACCCCTCTGCCCAAAATAAGAAAAATCACAATACAAATTTTCTTGGAGATATCCAGCAAGTTGATCTTGCATATCTTGCTTTGTTGGAACTTGCTCTTTGATTAAATTATTTCCAGAAACATAATACCAATAAGGAACAGCTGTTCCGAGAAAATTTAGCATATTAGAAGTTGGCTGGTAGCTATTTCCAGGAGAAAACTCGGGGAGATAAATATATCCCGCTTGCTCTCCCATTGCTCCTAAAGCCATCTTTGTATTCTCTTGGATACACTGGGAAAAATAATCTTCCACTTGCTTAAATCTTTCAGGAACAGAACTTGTTGTTATTCTATCTCTTAAAAGCAAATATCCAGCAACTCCCGCAACAATCACTATAGCTAGAATAATGAAAATTGTAACTTGCCCCTTATTGTTAGCACCCTTTTTATTCATGCTTTTCAGAGGAAAATAGCCTTAATAAATATTATTGAAATATAGAATTAACCTGCTTTCAATCGATTATAACGCTCTGGATTATGAATCCTTTGATAATCTAAAAATGCAGCAGCTTTTCTTCTGCCTTCTTCTCTCTTTTCTACTTCTTCATAAAACCCCTCACTCATTTTTTCAACAGCTTCTCTCCACCTAGTTCTATGCTCAGGAGAATTCATATTCAGTCTTATTCCTTCTAAATTTCTTTCTGCCATAGCAAAACAAATTAGAGCTTATTTATATATTTATCTAAGAAACCTTTATATATTCAAATGCTGCTAAAATTCTAAGGGCCTGTAGTCCAAAGGCTAAGATATCTCTTTGACGTGGAGAGGATCGAGGTTCAATTCCTCGCAGGCCCATATTCCATTCAATTTTTCTGCATATTTTTCCCTCATTTTCGCAATTCCCCTCTTGCCCCCCTTCACCCGCCCCCAATTATTTTCAAATAGGGTTATCTCCAACTCTTTAAAATTAATTTTAACAAGCTTACATATCCTAAGAAACGCTTTTTCATCAATAGAACAAGCTTCCTGATGATATTTTTTAATTAATTCGTAATTAACATTAAGTTTCTCAGCAAGCTTTCTCAAGTTTATTTTTAAATTTTGCAAAGCATAATCAATAAACTGCTTTTGCTGTTCTCTAGTAAACTTAACTCTAACCATTTTGCTTGACTATTTCCCCGAAATCACAAAACAAATAGGTTTAAAAACCTTATTCAACAAGTATTTTTATGAAAATTCCAAAGAGAACAAAAAGATATTGTCCTTATTGCAAGAAGCATACAGAACATAAAATTTCTGATGTTTCTTCAGGACATAAGAGATCTGCTTTAAAGAGAGGAACAAAAGAACGAGCAAGATTAAGGGGCAAGGCTCGAGGATTCGGCAATCTAGGAAGATATAGCAAGCCAGCTGTAACAAAATGGAAAAGAAAAACAAAATCAACAAAGAAAACAAATATTCTCTACACTTGCCAGATATGCAAGAAAGCTCATCAGCAGAAAAAAGGCATAAGAACAAGTAAATTACAAATAGTAGAACCAGAAGG
>JAPLYA010000075.1 GCA_026395775.1 Candidatus Pacearchaeota archaeon | reverse complement strand
AGAAAGAACAAAACTCCTCGCCGAAGAAGTTGAAAAGATAATTGATAAAGTTAAAAAAGATTATTGCTTTTGTGCTGAATTTGATTGTCAAATAGAATTTGAATCTTTTATAACAGAATTAAAAACTAAACTTTCCGAGATAAAACTATGATAGAATATTTAACTTTTGGAGGAATTTGTGTTATTGGTTATGTAATAGGTATGATTCTAAAAAGAGTTTCCAATATTGAAAAAAGATTGATATTTGAATTTTCACATAAATATACTGAAGAAGAATTAAAAGCTATTAAATCTGGAGATTTAGAATGACAATATCAAACTTTTGTGAAAAAGGTATGCAGGAAACTCTTTCTGCTACGAAGGAAACTTCTGACAGCTCGGAAAGACGAGCAATATTATCAAGAGGTATAAAATGACTAAAACCCTCTCCGACAAATTACAAGCCGAAGCAATCCGTATCTCTGGAAGAATTTTATTCTGGGATGAAGCAATCAAAACTGCTCCAAACAATATGCACCTCTATAAACAATTCAAGGAGAAAGAAGAAAATCGTTATTATGAACTAACTGGGGAGAGATACCAATGAAATGTGATATTTGTGGAGAAACAACAGAACTTTTAAATGAAGATTCTAAATTAGAAACATTAAATTATAAATGGAGATTCTGTGGTAATTGTTATACTGAATTAGAAGATATGATTTGTTATGATATAAAGAATATAAGAAAAAGAACAAAGGAGAACTCAAAATGACCACACCCTTAGACCAATCAATAAGAAGAAGAATTGAAAATTTACATAAAATTTCATTGGAAGGAAATTTCATAGGTTGGGGAAATTTTAGAAGAATAGAAGAAGATATAAAACTCGCACTCCAAAACTTCCAAGAAGATTTAAAGTTCCAAGCAAGAGTAGTAAACGATGATGATAATTTGTTTTTACCTTATAATTTAACAATAGATTTAATTAAAGAGTATTTCGGCACATCTTTGACCGAAACTAATAGTCAAGAGGTAAATTTAGGAGATAACAGTTATACTATGTGCGATACCACTTCCGCCAAGAGAAAGTCAGACTATATCGCAATGTCTGAAAACACTCGAAAGCAGAATGTTGACGAAAGCCAAGAGAAAAGGTTGGAACAAGAGGCAACTCCTCTCCATAATAAAAAGTCAGATAATTCTGCAAACCTACCTCTTGGCTCAAACTCAAATAATAAGAAAGGATGTGGACAATTCTTTGATAGAGGTGTTTGGTTAGGAATTAGATGTGGAGATATAAGATATAGAAAAATACAGTTATGTGATAAATGTAAAACCCTCGGAGATGAAACATGAAATATCTAACTGGAGAATATTACAAAAAATGAAATCCCCAGAAATCCTCAAATTAGAAGCCAAACTAAATAAAGAAATATTTTTACTATGAGTATCAAACTTTTCTCAATAGGAATAGTTCTAATGAATATCTCTTTGATTATCCTATTACTTATTATAGGCTGGTTTGGAAACGATTTATATAGAAATATCAACGACAAAAGAACTGTTGAAGGTTTATGGTTTGGTAATCCAATAACAAAAGAAAAAGCCATTGAAACTGCCGATAAGATTGATGGTGTTGGAAGATGGATTTGTGTCAACATAGTTCCAGAAATGAAATATCAAGAATTAGTAAACACCTGCGAACACGAA
>JAPLYA010000102.1 GCA_026395775.1 Candidatus Pacearchaeota archaeon | reverse complement strand
TTTACTGCCCGAATCACGGGACGATTTTAGAGGAAACCAAAACAGAATGCAACAAGGAGGATTTAAGTTATATAGGATAAAATGAACTGCCCAATATGTGAAAAAGAAACCCCTGTTGTTTGCGCCTGTGGATTTTGTCCTAACTGCATAAAACAATATGGGCATGATAAATGCTCTGAGTTAGCAAGGGAAAATTTAGCTAAGAGAAGAATTTTTAAAGAAATCAAAGAGGTAAAAAAATGACAGGCACATACTGGGAAGAAAGAAGAAAGAGGGAAGCAGAAGAAAAAGAGGCTCAAGAAAAACTAAACAAGGAAAAACAAATTGACAAAAAACAAAAATCCTGAAAAAGTAAAGATGGGAAAATCAAGCAGGGCAAAGGGCGGAGCCTTTGAAAGAAGAGTCAGAGAATACTTAGAAGCGCAGGGATGGATTTGCGGAAGATGGAGCAATAATGTAAGCGCCCCCTTTGAAGCAGATATCGGGGAATGGGAAAGAAAGTTAGAACCTGCTAAAAGAAAATTTAATCCTTTTTTGAAAGCCCTAAGTTTTGGCACAGGCTTTCCTGATCTACAAATTTATAGAGAAGTTAAAATGCAAGGGGATTCAATAACAACAGGGCTCTTTCCAGGAAGAGCTAAGTTTTATGAAATTATTGGAATAGAAATTAAGTCAGGCAAGGGCGGATACTTAGATAAGGAAGAAAAAGAAAAAGTTCGATGGCTTATGAATAAAGGAATTTTCAGCAAGTTTTTTGTAGCCATGCGCGATACAAAAAGAAGAGGAGAGATAATCTTCAAGGAGTATTCAAATGAAATTCAATAAAAATTTATTCAAGACAAAAGAATACAAAGGCGTTAAGCCCTACAAGTATGTGCCTCTCTTAGAAAGGCAATGCAGGATTTATAAAAATAGCAGGGATGATTGGATTGATACTGCTTTAGATTTGAAGGAAAGCGCAGACTATCAAGAAAAAATAAAAGACAAATTAATGTTTTTTCTTTTAGTTATCGCGGGGCTTCTTGCGGGAGAATCTATTATCTTAATTAAATTTTTAGTGAGGTTAGGATAATGGGAGAAATAAGATCGCAAACCATAAATTTAGAAAGCGGGTTAGAATGCATAATTAATCACTCAAGCAAACACAAATGCGAAAAATGTGGCGGGGAAGTAGTTTGGGCTTTGATACAGATTGAGTTAGTAAGCCTTGCTAAGTGGGATGTTCATAAATGCAAAGAGGTAATAACCGCATGATAATAGGAAAAAATAAGGGGAGAAAAGTATATGTATAACTCAAAAGAAAAGAAAAGAGCGCATGATAGAAAATATATGAACAACCAAAAAGAAAAAGGGTTATGTATTTTCTGCAAGAATAAAAATTTACCTGATAGTAGGCTATGTGAATCTCATTTTTTTAAATCTAAAGCTACAGCAATATTAAGAGATAGAAAGAAGTGGGAAGAACTAAAAGATTTGTTTTATGCTCAGAATAAGAAGTGTTTTATAACAGGCAAGGAACTTGTATTAGGGATTAATGCTAGTTTAGATCATCTAGAACCTATAAGTAAAAGCCCTGAATTAGCTTCAGATGTAAGTAATGTTAGATGGGTAGATAGAGAAATAAACCTTATGAAAAGAGATACTCCAATATTAGAGTTTATAGAGACATGTCATCTTATATCAAAAAGGCATGAAGAACAAGCGGAGGAATTTAAAACTTAAAATGGAAGAAAAAACAGGCTAACAACTGCAACGCGCACTTTTATACTTAGTAGTTTTTATAATGATTATCGGAGCCTATTGGCTCTTCCACTCTTTAAGCACAGCTTCCCCTTATTATTTTATTCTTAATGGAAGCAAAACAGATGAGGTGATGCAGTGCGAAAATCTTTGGCATTATGAAAACTTATCTTTTATCCCTTGCTTTCTTAATGGTTCCTTAGGCGGAATTTTTAACTCTCAAATAAATTATTCTCTCTCCCCCCAAGATAACTGCGCCCTTTACAACTGGACTTTCCCAGGCTTTAATGTTGAAAATGAAACGAGAGCAAAAGAGTTGTATGATAAGCTACTACCTCGATGCTTTCCTATGTATTCCAAAGACATTAATGAGGAATTTTTAAAAGAACTTCAATGCCTAACAGGAAACCAAACAAGATGCGAAGAGTGGAAAGATGATGGGCTTATTATCAGGAGAAACAGATGGAAGATTTAGCACAGGAATTATTATATACTTCGGAGGAGGTTGAAGTGCTAATAAATAAAAGGAACTTTCTTATGGAAAACGAACTGCCAAATGGAATAGAAATTATAAAGATAGCGCGAGTTTCAGGAAAACATTTTATTAAATGCGATGCTTGTCCTGGAAAGTCTAAAAGGATTTTTTACTTAATTGTTGGAGACACTAGCTTGATTAAGCTATGCCCAAAATGTAAGAGAAGAATGAAGAGGGCTTTTAAAAAATGAAAAACATCGGAGAAGTTATTGACAGATTAGAAACTGACAGGGCGCTGAGAGAGAAAGATTTCTATATAACTTTCCTTTTACTTTTTGTTATGTTTTTAGCAGTCATGCTTCTGCAACAAGCAATAACAACCCCTGAATGCAATAGCAATAATGCTGTTTCTGTTGAAAGCAAACAAGAATTAAACTGCAATAATTTATCCCTGCAGGAAACCGCCTTATGCTTAAACTCATGGGTCGTTGAGAATTTTAATTACACAATAACAGATGATAAACTTAATTTGACTGATGAGCAATTGAAAACTCGCGGGGGGGACTGCAATGATTACACTAATTTTTATGCAAGGCATATGAGAGCTTATGGCTTCGATTCAAAGAAATTAGAAGTTTTTGTTGAGGACGATGATGCTAAGAATGTAAGCAAGTATCATACTTTTTTAATAACTTATGATAAGACAGGCTACTGCCACTTAGACATGAGAGCAATAGAGTGTTTTCTTTATAGTAGCGGAGGAGATGAAAAAATGACACTAAATCAGAATAGCATTATTATTTTATCTGCTCTTGCATCTATTTTTTTTATTTTGCTTGTTTTATACTTAGTGATAAGGAAAAGAAAAAAGTTAATTAAAATTGTGGTTGAAGATGAAAACTAACATAATTCTACAGGGAAGCGCTATTGAAAAGCTGAAAGAATTACCTATGGAATCCATAGATATGTGCATCACCTCTCCGCAAAACATAAACAAAAGATTTATAAAGAAGGGATTATAAGTAATAACTATGTTATGTAATAAATGCCATAAAGAAAAAGAATTGGAAGAGTTCCCAAAACTCGCAGGTTCTAAAAAAGGATATCGCGCAATTTGTAAAGATTGTTCAAATAAAAAGCACAGAGAATGGTGGAAGAAGACTAATCCAATAAGATTAGAATATTCTAAAAAATGGTATGCTGATAATAGAGAGAAGATTATTAAACAGAAAGTCAGCGGGAATCTCAAATACAGGCGCCTAGCAAAATTAGACTGCATAGAACATTATTCAGATGGTAAGAATTGCTGTGATTGTTGCGGAGAAAAGCACATTGAATTTTTAGGAATAGACCATAAAGAAGGCAATGGAAGAAAGCACAGGGAAAGCATCAAAGAATATCTTCCATTATACTTAAAAAAGCATGGCTATCCTAAAGGATTTAGAATTTTATGTCATAACTGCAATATGTCTTTAGGCTTTTTTGGATATTGTCCGCATAAAACAAAAGAGGTGAAAGAATGATTAAAATACTAGAATTATTTTCGGGAACTGCAAGTTTTAGTAATGTAGCAAAAAGCAGAGGGCACAAAACATTTACTATTGATAATGATTCCCAATTTAAACCTGATTTATGTGTTGATATTTTAGACTTTGATGCTTCCATGCTCCCAGAGGAATTTAGGCATCCTGATGTTATTTGGGCTTCACCGCCATGCACTTGCTTTTCAGTTGCTTCGGTTTATAGGCATTGGAAGGATGGGAAACCCATAGACAAGCAGACAAAAAAAGCGATAGAGATAGTAAAGAAGACATTAGCCATTATCAAAGAAATTAATCCCACTTTTTTTATTATAGAAAATCCAAGAGGAATGTTAAGAAAGCAGGATTTTATGCAGAGCTTACACAGGGATACTGTTACTTATTACCAATATGGTTCTCATGTAATGAAGCCTACTGACTTGTGGAATAATTTATCTTCCTGGAAACCGCGCCCGATGTGTAAGCCGATGTCTGATTGTCACGACCATCAACCAAGAACTTACAAGTGCAAAGTTAAGGCAGGAGTTTTGAATTTAGGAACGCAGGGAAGAAAATCTAATTATGAGAAAGTTAGAAATCCAATTTTTAGAGCAGTAGTCCCAAAGGAATTATGTTTAGAGATATTAAAATCCTGTGAGGAGGCAAACTTTATTAAGTCAGAAAAAGTTATTTTAGCATGACTGACCAGATTAAAGAACAGATTAGAAAGAACCCTTACTATTTCATAAAGGAATTTTATGAAAAAGTTTATATGCACATGGGCAGAGAAGTCTTTTCTACTCTTGCCTTAGTAATCCCTAGCTTGATACTTCCGCCTATTCCCCATGAACACGCAAGGGAAATAAAGCCATCAATAAATTTCTTATTAATCACTCCGCCTGGAAATGCGAAAAGCAGTTTATCGGAAACCTTTGAAAAACTTGCCTACAATAGTATGCCCTTTGAAGCAATAACTGATGCTAAATTTTATGACATAATAAAAAAGAAAGATTTTGTAAGCATCTGCGTAGGAGATGTTTTTAAGATATTCTCTGATAAGATTTTAAGCAAGACTATGGAGAATGTTTTAGGAGATGAGCAAAAGCTATCAAGGATGACTATGCGAACAGACTCTAATGAAAAGAAAATAAGGGCGGTGGCTTTTCTAGCAGGAACCCCTAACACTCTAACTACTATAATCTCTGAGGGTATGATATTTAGAACCGCAGTTTGCTTAATCTTTCATACCCCCGAAGAACATGAAAAGGTTGGAGAGTTTGTAAATGATGGCGCGTTTAAAGAAAAGGTTGGGAGTAAGGAAGAGGAAGAAATCATGCAGTTTTATTTCGACTTATTGCAGATACAATTAGAGAAAGGAGAGATACCAAGAATAAATGGCTATATTGTAAGCCAAGCGCAAAAGGATAAAATTTTAAGGGCATGGAAACCCTTAGTAAAACCAATTACGAGAAGAACAAAGTTTAGCTTTTTCAGGGAGTTGCATCAGGCTTACAGGTATATGTGCGCCCATGCTTTTCTTAATATTTTCAATAAGGAAGAAAGAGGCATGGTTAAGGGAGATAAACTTGTTATTGAAGATGTTGATGTTGATGTTGCAGTAGCGCTTATGACTCGTGAATTGGAAACTAAGTTTGAAATTTTAAGCAGTAACAAGGTTGTAAGCGAGGAAAAATTAAAGACTTCAAAGGACTTAGCGGAGTTTGTTGAGAGGTGTAAGCGAAATAAAACAGTTCTGAAAGATGATGCTGTCAATATCATGGGTAGCCTCGTAAAATAATAACTCCAATTTTTTTGTAGCAATACTTTATAAACTTCTTTTTTCTATTTACAGAATGGCAAGAAAAAAAGGAAATGTCTGCAGAGCTACCAAAGGGCAAAAGAAAGAGCTCAAGACTTGTTATAAAGACTTTGGCAAGAATTCTAAAAAGTGCAAGGCTATGAGGCGGGAGATTTGTCCAAGATGACAAAATGCGCAAGGGGTTACAAGCTCAAAGAGGGCAAGTGTGTCAGAGTAAAGAGAAAACTATTGGAACTCAAGGGCAAGAAAAAGTGGTGTCATCTCGGTTTTTTAACTGGTGCAGTAACAGGATTAGTGTTGTCAATTTTAGCACTTATATTCTCGTGGTTTGGTTGGTTTTTCAATTGGTTCTCTTTTGCAGGAAAAACCTTTGGTTCGATTCTTAGTGTTCTCGTTGCTATGATTATTTTAGGAGTGATCGGCGGATTCGCAGGTTGGCTCTTAAAAAAGCTCTTTAAATTTTAGAAGGTAAAAAATGCCAAAGAAATTAGACAAGTGTGTTCGCGAAGTAGAGAAGAAGATTAGCAAGGCTAAGAAGGGCAAGACATACAAATGCGATTCAGAAGGAAATCCTAATCCTCGCGGAAAGCATAAATGCAAAACAAGTGCATGGGCAATCTGTCAGGCTAAACTAAATAAATGATATGGAGGTAAAAAAAATGGCAAAGCATAAAAAGTGTAAGTATGGAGCAAGAAAAGGCTCAAAGAAATGCAGAAAGCATCCGAAGAGATAAATAAGGTTTTGGGGTAGTTCCTTATTTTGAGGTAACTAAAACCTTATTTAGAAAAACTACCCATCATATTCATTACATTGTTGCGTTAGAGGGTCTTGATTAATCTCTTGATTATTGCTGTAATTAAAGCAATATAGAAACATTTAAATACTTGCTATTCATTAAATAAGTATGGAAAACAAAGTATTAAGCTGTCCAAAATGTTCAGGCAAAGAAGTAACAAAAAGAGGACTTAGAATAACTGAAAGCCGAGAAAAAATTCAAAAGTATTTCTGTAAAACTTGTAAGCATAGATTTGTCTTAGATACTCCTTATTTCAGAATGAGAAACAAAGAACAGATTATTACTCAAACTATGGATATGTATTATTCTGGCATGAGTTTTAGAAAGATAGCAGACCACTTAGTTAGATTCTTTCCAAAAGGAGTTCACTATTCTACAATTTACAGATGGATAATTAAGTATGTTCCAATCATGGAGAATTTTACAGAAAGTCAAGGGATTAAAGCAGGTTATATGTTGCAAGGAGATGAAGTAGAATATAAAAGACGAGCAAGTGCAAAACAAAGAGGAGTTAGAGAAGAATTTTTTATTGATATTATTGATATGGACAGCAGGTATATTGTTGCTTCTGATTATGCAAAAGACAGAACAACTCCAACTCTAAACAAGGTTTACAGAAATGCTAAGAGAAAAGTAGGCAATCAAGTTAAGGTTATTTCTACTGATGGACTTGTCGGCTATCCAAGAGTGATTAAGAAAACCTTTGGCTACAATCCTCATGCTACAAGAAATCCAAAAATAATCCATCAAGTTATCAAATCTGATTCAGGTGGATTTAACTATAAAATTGAGAGATTTCACAATACTCTAAGAGAGAGAACA
>JAPLYA010000099.1 GCA_026395775.1 Candidatus Pacearchaeota archaeon | reverse complement strand
TTATGTTGCAACAGTTGGAGAAGGAGTTAACGCAGACATAATCAGAGAATATATCGAAAAGCAGGGAAGAAAAGGAGAACAGCTTAAGCTGTTCGATTTCATTTAGAGATGCCCTGTGCTCTTGGCACAGGGAGGTTCACTTTAATTTCTTCTTTTTTAAGATTGTTTATTAATAGATTTAGTTCATTATCTTTCAAAGTATTCAATCTTATCAGAGGTAAATCTAATTTGTTTCTCCAAAAAATAATAGAAGCGTCGACCTCGATATTTTCTAGAATCCCATGTACAATGGAATCTTTTAAATTTCTTGCATTTCCAAGACCCTGACTAAAATTAGGATAGTACCTTTTATGGTATTTATTGTAATTCAAAAAAATACAAAATCCAGGTATTAAAACATCTTTTTTATTTATTACATCTTTTCCTTTAACCCAGATTATCTCTTTTGAGTTATAAAATTTCGAATAAAATCCATCCTTATATGATTCCTCTTTAAATTGTAGAAATTTATACGCATCTTTAATTTTTTTAATATCCAATTTTTTTTGGAGTAATTGTCTGAAAAGTGTAGAAGAATAAATTTCCATTGCTTCTCCCAGAGCTTTTCTTTTAGCATCTTCTTTCTTTATACTTACACCCCCAGGAATAAACTTTTCAGGATAATTTTTAGAGAATTTTACAGCATAATCATATACAAATTTCTTATCTCTTAATATAATATCTGCTATAACTTTGTTTCTTTTCAGACAATTAATTATTTTTTTTATATCCACAAATATTACATATTTTGTTTGTTTTTAATTCTTTCTTTAAAACATCACCAGTTATAGGATCCCAAACCAATAGATGAGTATAAGTAACCGGAGGGGCTTTGTTTATTATGTGCAATAAAATTTCCTTAGCTCCCATTACCCCCATTAAAGAACATATTGCAGGCAATCCAGGATATCTTCTTGTAGGCGTATCTGCAAGTTTAGTTACCAAAGTATCATATTCTGGAAATATTTCCTTTATCTGTTTTTCAAGACAAAAAAAGCAAGGGGTTTTTCTTGGAATGTTAAAAGGTCCAACCTTTCCAGATTCTATTATTATATTTGGGATTTTTAATTTTATACATGCTTTGGTTATTATCTGATGAATTTTAAAACGGGGCAAGTCACAGCAATGAGCAACAATATCACAACCCCTTATTACTCTTTTGACATCTTTTTCTGTTTCTAATTTTTTATTTACTCTTTCTATTTCTATTCTAGGTTCCATATCTTTCATCTTACTATAAACAGAATCAATTTTTCTCTTACCAATATCCTTCCTTGAAAATAATATTTGTGCCAATAAATTTTTCTCTTCTACATTATCAAAATCTACTATCTTAAATTTCCTAAATCCCGATTCTATAAGTGCAGGAATTACCCACTGACCTGTTGAGCCCACACCAAGAATAGCAACTTTAATTTTTTTTATTCTCTCCTGTATTTTATATCGCTCTAAGTCCTTCTTTTCTAAAGCGGACAGATAATAGAATTGTCTGTCAAATTTTCTGAAATACTCCTTTTTTATCTTCTTCGACTTTTTTTCAATTGTATGTAATTCGTATAATCCTCTGAGAAGATTCTCCAGCTCTTTTTTATTAACCTCGCCAACTTTTTTGAATAAAGCCTTTTTTTCCACACCTTTCTCTAAAAGTTCCAAAATTGATGAAATATTTTTTGTATTATTAGAGATTCTAATAATCCTACCCGTAACTAAATTAAATAATACACAGCTAATGCTACCAATAATAAGTTCCCAACATGGCTTTAATCTCAACATTCTTAACCGTATCCGGCACATAAAGCACTAGCCAAAAGGGCATTGTCTTGTACTTCAATTTCTGCTTCCATAGTTTTCAAGTAAGATTTTAACTTTATAAACTTTTCTGATACTAGATACTGTATACTAATCATCAGTTTCCTTATTAGCCAAATATCTCACCAATTCTAACAGCTTGTTTCTTTTCAGTTTCAGATTTATCCCAGCCATTTCT